>WTGE01000458.1 GCA_011525445.1 Synechococcus sp. CO36386bin_37 | reverse complement strand
GTTTGTAACGATACATTCAAACGGCGTGTGTCCGACTCAAGAGGAGTGTTCCACGCTCAATGCGGCATTTCGGAAGTCCGCAACATGGCAATGAACCAAAGTGTGCTCAATACAAGGGCAACGGCAACTCCTGCCCCGATCCCCATTTTGGCCATGGTGATCGGGACCAGGATTGGGAAGGCCATGGCACCCGCTAAAGGTGTGATCGCAACAAACCAGCGCAACATCGAGGAGTTCAGATTCAGAACCACTCAGCACGAGCTTCGCTCGCGGGGTTGCTGTTATCCTCTGGTGTTCCGCGCTCGAAATTGAGAGTGATGTTGCGCTTCTGCTCGCCATCTGCAGCGGTAGCTTCGATGGCATAGATCTGCTCTCCATCTCGGAAAGGAACTTGAATACGGAAGGTGCCATCACTGGAAAGCGGCACATCTTCCTGACCAATGGTGAGACGTGCCGACGGGTCTGTTGCGCCGTAAACAATCAACTCAGCATCAGCAACAAGCCAGAAGGAGCGTTGGCGGGGAGCAACTCCACCCAGTCCAGATTCATTGCGTCCACTGGCCCAGAGTCCGATACCTGAATCATTGAGGCCCCTCTGGTCGGAATCGATGGGAACTTCCTCATGGAGGATCTCGGAACCTACCCTGCGACTGCGGAAGTGAGTTGTTGCGCTCTGATAGAGGCGCTCATGAAGTTTGCTGTCAGTGGGATCTGGATCGGCGCTAGGTGTCGGAGTGGGAACTACAGGGGCTGTTGCGGGGGTGGCGTCCAAACTGAATGGAACGAATTGATCCAGGATCTGATCACTGGGGTGAAGCGCTGGAACTCTGGCAACAGAGGAGAAGGCCAGGGAGATCCATTTGTTGTCTGACTTGTATCCGAGCTCCACTCTGTAATCACGATCGCAAAGAGGTACTGGCAGATACCATTCAGTGCTGTGACTGTCGACAGGGACCTCCTGCAATGTGTGTGGGTGTGCGGAACCGTTCTCGAGTCCGGTGACATCGGCGAGACGTAAACACAGGAAAGAAGCACCCTCTGTTTGGGCTTGCTGTCGATCGCTCTCTGAAATCTCCCAGAACACATAGGCCCACTGAGGATCCCGGGGTAGGAAGACCACACGGGTTGTTGCCTCGGAAACGGGCGGTGCATGGAGTTCAGCCTCGATGGCTTTGAGGTCTCCACCGCGTCGATCCTGACGCTCCGCAATGGCGTTGACGAGAGCTTCCTTGCTCTTGCGGCTGTAGAGGGTCACCCCCAGATCACTGGCCAACTGGCGAAGCTGACGCAGCGTCAGACGAGCTAGAGATGAGAGGGCTTGCGTCACGGACAACCAACCGAGTTTCTTCGGGATCAGTTTGCAGCCAACTTCCAATTTTCAGACGTTTTTATTTGCTGTGGTCAGCATCTTCTGACTCCGGTCAGTGATCGAGTTGGCCCGAGCGGGCAGTCAGCCGCAGCTGAGCACACAAAAAAAGGGGGCATCCAGCCCCCTTTTTTCGTTTGAAAATGCTCGATTTTTTCAGCGACCGATGCTGCGATAGGGGACCTTGGACAGGTAATCAATGTCGGCGGATCCGCTTGGTGCAGCTCCGCGCGCACTTGCGAGTCCGCGTACCCAAGGAAGGTAGTCCTCCGGAGACCCTCCGCGCTTGATCTTGGCGCGGGCTGGAAGAGACTTGCCAGGACCACCTGTGTAAACGAATTGAGGGAATCCAAGGATTCCGCGGTAGTACTCGTCGTACCTAGGACTGGTGATGTTGAAAGGTGTGTCGCCTAAGTCCCGTCCTGGAAGCACCCTGTTGCGCTGATAGGGCACCGTGTCATAGCCAAAGGCATCAAGGTATTCCTCACTATCGAGGAGTGCGTCAACCATCCCGACAACTCCTTTGGTTGCGATCAGGATTGACCAGGCAATTTCTTCAGATTTGCCACTGGTTTTGCGACCGAGCAGCTTCTCCACAAGATGGCGAACCACCTTGTAGTTGCTGTTCATGCCGTAGAAGCTTCTTTGGAACGTGTCCGAAAGGCAGAGTCCACGAACGAAATCTCGGACCGTGATCTGGCCGTCCCTCAGCTGGGACTCGAGGTTGACGTCGCGGTCTGACTTGAACGCATGGAAATAAATCTGCCTGTAGGCACCTTCGATCACCGTGCGCAAATTCTCGGGATCCATGGCGATATCCATGGAGTTCGCCCGTGGAACTTCATCGGATGCGACTCGAAGCGCGGCTACCCGTGAATTTTGGGTAATGGGTGCGTACTGCAACAGAGGAATGGCCACGCAAACTTCAACATCCGTCGTTCGAGATCGTAGAAGAAGAGTTCGTTGCGCTCTCTATTCAGAAGGCAGCACTCACAGTCCGTAATAGTTCCTGAGCTTCTCCCTTACCAGCCAAACGGTGACGTCAATCCGGTCTTGGCCTTGCTTTTGGCGTTGACGGAGGGTTCAGGGTTGTTATCGGAGTCATTGCTCAAGCGAGTCTCCATGCAGAAGGATGCGTTGTTGGAGAGCCCTTCGACGGTGCTGGACCGCAACCTCACGTTGGGACCTGTGAACCAGAATCGTTCCCACACGGTCATGGTTTCGTAGCTGGTGCAGAGATTGAGTCCGTCCTGATCGTCCATCTCGAAGGTGGATGTTGCCGGTGCCTTTTCGGCGTAACCCAAATCGCGTAACAACATGCCGCTGCGTCCATCGTCGCTATCAGGGATCAGCCCGAATACGGTCTCTCCGTCATGGGCCTCGCCGTACTGATCCCATGCCATGGAGGCGCTCCAGCGCACATAGCTCCCGCCAGCGATCTGCTTTGGGGATTGTCCGTGTTGCTCAGCAAGGATGAGAAGCCTGGGGTCCTCGGGATCGAGGTCTTCGACAACGATGAAAGACCCACCTGCTTCAGCGCGTCGGTGCAGAAGGTGATGGACACTGCGTTGGGAGCGCCAACGACCACAACTCCTCTGAAAGAACTCAACAGCGCTGGTAATGGATGAGGTCATGAAGATGACGATTCCTGAGTTGGATGATCGCAATTCGCGGGAGCGGTGCGCTGGTTGTTGATCCTGGCTTTGCTCGCTTTGGTGCAGGCTTCAATGAGCTCGGGAATGGAGAGCTCCAGGGCCGAATGATGGTTGCTTCGAGCGATCTCTTCCAGTTGGTGGGCAGCTGTTTGGAGTTGCAACAGGAGCAGGTCTCGGAATTGAGCGTCGTCCGCTAACTGAGGCTGCGCCAACAGCCACTGCTCAAGAGTGCTTTGGCTGGGAAGTGGTCCGGATTGCCGAGGACTCGCCATGTCTTGAAAACAGCGCAGACAGTGGGCCAGGAGCCGAAGGTGATGGCGATCGAGATTGGGGAGCAGAGTGGATTCGATCTGCTCTGCCTCAGCCTGCGTCAGAGGTCCTGAGCCCAAAAGCGGCTGTTCTCCCATGATTTACGCCTGCCTGGGAGAGATGCGAAAACCGCAGGAATGTCCCGCTTCCAGGCGCCAATGCACCCTCTCCACTGAACAGTCAGGGAACGTGTGTCTGATCAGTTGAAGCTCCTGATCGCAGACAGCTGGATACTCTTCAGCAATTCGCTGGACAGAACAGTGAAATTCGCTGATGCACCATCCCTGTCCATTCGGAGCTGGTTGGATATCGCTGACGTAGCCCTCTTGAAGGCGCAGATTGACCAATTCTCTGACCCTCTGCTCCAAGGGAGCGTTGCCGAGACGTAGGCGATATTGATTGGCCTTCTCAATTGCTTGCTGGCGCAGCAGGTCGCTCATCGCTTCAGGAGACAATGTTGCTGCCATGGACTCCAGCAGACCCAGAGCGAAGTTTTCGCTTCCGTCCGGAAAGTGCTGATGACCTTTGGTCGTCAGCCGCCAAAGATTGGATGGGCGCCCTGGTCCTGAAGCTGTAGGGCTGGATTCAACGAGCTCATCGTCTTCGAGGCTGCGCAGATGACGACGCATGGCCTGCACAGAAATTCCCAGGGTTTCAGCCAATTGTGCAGCACTCATCTCGCCCTGCTTGAGGAGCAAGGTGAGAGTGGTTTCACGTGTGGGGGCCTGAGACTGTGCTCCCATGAGTTGTAGCTAGTGGTCTCACGATGCCACGGGAAGGTGGGAAACGGCGGATCTGCTGGTCATGGTGTCCCCGTTGCTTCACTGCGCGTCGCTGCCATGTCGTTTTGGCTCGCCTGACCGAAGTGTCGCCAGCCACAATGGTCGAATCCCCGGACAACGGATTCGTGTCTTAGTCTTTGAAAACGAAACCTTTGTGTTTCGTATTTCGGTCCTGGCCTGACTCTTGGCCGGGGTGACTTCAGACTCTGAGTCTGGATTCGTCCTTATCCTCTCTCTATGAGCCCAATGTCCGATGCTTCCGCTGGCAGCACAGAGCCGACAGCTGAAAGTCTTGAGGTTATTCGCAAATTTGCCGAAACGTACGCTCAGCGAACTGGCACCTATTTTTGCAGTGATCCAGGGGTGACATCCGTCGTCTTGAAGGGTCTTGCCAAACACAAAGACGACTTGGGTGGTGCACTTTGTCCTTGTCGTCACTATGAGGATAAGGAAGCAGAAGTGTCCCAGGCATTTTGGAATTGTCCATGTGTTCCTATGCGTGAGCGCAAAGATTGTCACTGCATGTTGTTCCTGACAGAGGACAATCCTTTCCGCTGCGATAACCAGACAATCAGTACTGAAACGATTCACGCAACAGCGGGTTGACGTCCATGACTAGCACCTCCACGAGAGATCTTGTTAGCCAGCCATACAAATATGGCTTCATCACTGATATTGAGACAGACAAGATTGCCAAAGGGCTCAATGAGGAGGTGATACGGCAGATATCGTCCAAGAAAAACGAGCCCCAGTTTTTGCTTGATTTTCGGCTTAGGGCTTACCGACACTGGCTAAATCTGCAGGAACCAGATTGGGCTCAACTGGGTTATCCAGAGATCGACTATCAAGATATCGTTTATTACGCAGCTCCTAAACAGCAAGATAAAAAAAGTAGTCTTGATGAAGTTGATCCTAAACTTCTTGATACGTTTGAAAAGTTAGGTATTCCTTTAAGTGAGCAAAAGAGGTTGAGCAATGTTGCTGTTGATGCTGTTTTTGATAGCGTCTCCATCGCGACTACTTATAAAGAAAAATTGGCGGAGCATGGTGTTGTCTTCTGTTCGTTCAGTGAAGCTGTCATTGATCATCCAAAGCTGATCGAGAAATATCTTGGCTCAGTTGTCCCAAGTAATGACAACTACTTCGCAGCTCTTAATTCTGCGGTGTTCAGTGATGGATCCTTTGTTTTTATCCCCAGGGGTGTTGAATGTCCAATGGAGCTTTCAACCTATTTTCGGATTAATTCCGGAGACACCGGACAGTTTGAGAGAACTTTAATTGTTGCTGAAGAAGGAGCTTCTGTGAGTTATTTGGAGGGATGTACAGCCCCTATGTTCGATACCAATCAGCTTCACGCTGCTGTGGTTGAGCTGGTGGTTCTTGACGATGCCTCTATTAAGTATTCAACGGTCCAGAATTGGTATGCTGGCGACGAAAATGGTGTCGGTGGTATTTATAACTTTGTGACAAAGCGCGGTCAATGTCGAGGTGCACGCAGCCGAATCAGTTGGACACAGGTTGAAACGGGTTCTGCCATTACGTGGAAATACCCCAGTTGTGTGCTGCAGGGAGCTGAATCTGTCGGTGAATTTTATTCAGTTGCTCTCACTAATAATCGCCAGCAGGCTGACACCGGTACCAAAATGGTGCATGTGGGTCCTGGTACGCGTTCCACAATTGTGAGTAAAGGAATTAGTGCTGGTCAATCAAGCAATAGTTATCGAGGCTTGGTTCAAATTGGACCCAATGCTCAAGGTGCACGTAATTACAGTCAATGTGATTCGATGTTGATCGGTGATCAAGCTTCGGCCAACACCTACCCCTACATTCGTTCGCAACAACCGCAGGCAGCCATTGAGCATGAGGCCAGCACGTGTCGGATGTCGGAAGACCAATTGTTCTACCTTCAGAGCCGTGGCATTGGTTTCGAAGAGGCTGTTTCCATGATGGTTAGCGGCTTCTGCCGAGATGTGTTCAATCAACTTCCGATGGAGTTCGCAGCTGAGGCTGACAAGCTCCTAGCTCTCAAACTCGAAGGTTCAGTGGGTTAACTCCTGAACAATCAAGATTTCAATTTCGTTTTCTCCCTTTTCTTCCTACGTGATCCGTCCCGACGCTGAGTTGCTTCTCGATATCACTGATCTCCATGCAGCTGTAGAGGGCAAGCAGATTTTGAATGGTGTGACCCTCCAGGTCAGGGCAGGTGAGATCCATGCCGTGATGGGTCGCAACGGAAGTGGTAAAAGCACGTTGTCCAAGGTTCTGGCGGGCCACCCTGCCTATCGCGTTACATCCGGTTCTGTTCGCTTTCTCGGTCGCGATCTTCTTGAACTCGAGCCTGAAGAGCGATCGCGTCTCGGGGTTTTTCTGGGATTTCAGTACCCGATCGAGATTCCAGGGGTGAGCAATCTTGAATTCCTCAGAGTGTCCACCAACGCCAGAAGGGACAAACAGGGCAAAGAGGAATTCGATACGTTTGATTTTGATGATCATGTCCGTGAGCGCCTGAAGGTGGTGCAAATGGACTCTGCCTTTCTCGAACGCAGCGTGAATGAGGGCTTCTCCGGTGGTGAGAAGAAGCGCAACGAAATCCTGCAGATGGCTTTGCTGGACCCCGTTGTTTCGATTCTGGATGAAACCGATTCCGGGCTGGATATCGATGCCTTGCGGATTGTGGCTGGAGGCGTGAATCAGTTGGCGAGTCCTGATAATTGCACTCTGCTTATCACCCATTACCAGCGCTTGCTGGATGAGATCACCCCGGATTACGTGCACGTGATGGGAGCTGGTCGAATTCTTCGTACCGGTGGCAGCGAACTGGCATTGGAATTGGAGAAAAATGGTTACGACTGGGTGGATCAACAGCTCGCTGCCGGGGGGGTTGCCTGACCATGGCTTCTTCAGATGGCTGGTTGACACAGCTTCCAGTCCCCTCGGGACTGTTAGAGCCTGTTCAGCGGAGGGGGCGATTGGCGTTGGCTGAGCAGGGACTCCCTACGAAACGGCAGGAGTCTTGGCGCCTTACGGATCTCAAGCGATTGGAGGCTCTGTTTCAACTGTCAGTCGTTGAATTCAGTGGTCATCAGGAGAGCCAAAACTGCTGGCCCACCGCAGCTGACAAAACTCTGCGCCTTGTGATCGATGGAATGAGCGACCCCTTGGACGGCGTTGAGTTGCCGGAGGGAATTTCTGCTTTGGAAGGGGTGGAGTTGCAGCAGGCTCTTGGCCATACCTTGTCCCGTTGTCGTTGTGCATCCGAGTGGCCTGTAGAGCTCAACCATGGTGTGAGTCAGCACATCCTTGCGCTGCGCATCCGTGGAAAGGTCCCTCCTGTTGAGCTCGTCATGGTTGCGACCTCTGCCCAGCTTGTTCCTACGCGGGTCTTACTGCTCGTGGAGGAAAAGGCAGAACTCGAGTTCCTGCAAGTGGTTCGGGCCAACACAGTTGCTGCCCATAGCCATCTCCTTGAGATTCATCTTGGTCAGGAATCCAAGGTCCAGCATGGTCTGCTTGCTTTGGGTGATGGACAAGAATCGCTCCTGGCCAATCTGGCTGTGGAGCAGGAGCCGCGCAGTCAGTATTCACTGACCTCAGCAAGCAAGGGCTGGTTACTTGGCCGTTTGGAGCCGAGTGTGATTCAGGTGGATGGCCAGGCGTCCTCTTCGATTCATTCCCTTTCTGTGACAGCAGCCGATGAGCAATTCGCGGTCCATACAGCAGTGCGTTTTGAGGGACCTGAAGGGACTCTGGATCAAGTGCAAAAGACAGTCGTTGCTGATCGATCGCACTGTATTTTCAATGGAGCTGTTCAGGTGCCAAGACAAGCGCAGCGCACCAATGCGTCTCAGCTCAGCAGGAACCTGCTGCTGTCAGGTCGCGGGCGTGTGGATGCCAAGCCTGAGTTGGAGATCGTGGCTGACGATGTGCGATGCACCCATGGCGCCACCGTGAGCCAGCTCCAGGAGGATCAGCTCTTTTACCTCCGCAGCCGTGGCATCACTGAATCGACTGCTGTAGCCCTTCTGTTGAGGGGTTACTGCCAAGACGTTCTGGATCAATTGCCTCTCGATGCGTGCCAACGTTGGCTCGATGGTGACTTTGTGTCTGAGCGGTTGGCCCGATGACGACGCTTCCACGTAACACCGCCGTTTCTCTGGCTGAACGGACCCGTGCTGATTTCCCGATCCTTCAGCAGGTTTCCAGCACTGGCCAACCACTGGTGTATCTGGATCATGCGGCTACAAGCCAAAAGCCCCGGGTTGTCCTTGACTCTCTGCAGAGCTACTACTCCTGCGACAACGCCAATGTCCATCGTGGTGCCCATCAACTCAGCGCGCGTGCCACGGAGTCCTTTGAAGCTGCTCGCACAATCACAGCAGCGTTTGTTGGTGCGACCACCCCGAAGGAGATTGTGTTCACGCGCAATGCCACCGAGGCCATCAATCTGGTTGCCCGCAGCTGGGGTGATGCTGAGCTGACGGATGGTGACGAGGTGTTGCTCACCGTGATGGAGCACCACAGCAATTTGGTCCCCTGGCAGTTGTTGGCAAAGCGCACAGGATGTGTGATTCGGCATGTGGGCCTGACGCCTGAAGGGATGCTCGATCTAGACGATTTCATTCAAAAGCTGTCCAAGCGAACTCGCCTGGTGAGCCTGGTTCACATCAGCAATACTCTGGGTTGCTGCAACCCGATCGATCAGATCTCAACCCTTGCTCATGGGGTCGGCGCGAAGGTTTTGGTTGATGCTTGTCAGAGCCTGGCCCATAAGCCAGTTGATGTGCAGAGTCTCGGGGCTGATTTTCTGGTGGGCTCATCCCACAAGCTGTGTGGGCCAACGGGAATGGGCTTTCTCTGGGCTTCAGAAGAGACCTTGATGGCGATGCCGCCCTTCCTGGGTGGTGGTGAAATGATTCAGGACGTGTTTTTAGATCACAGCACCTGGGCAGAGCTGCCCCACAAGTTTGAAGCTGGCACACCGGCTATCGGTGAAGCCATCGGCATGGGAGCAGCGATTCGCTATCTGCAAACGATTGGACTCGATGCCATTCAGCTTTGGGAAGCCGAGCTCACTGGCCATTTGTTCAGTCGACTACAACTGATTGATGGCCTGCGTATTCTCGGGCCATCTCCAGAGCAGCAACCTGATCGAGGCGCCCTGGCCACCTTTGTTGTGGATGGTCTGCATGCCAATGACATCGCCTCGATGCTTGACCTGGCCGGGGTCTGTATCCGCAGCGGTCACCATTGTTGTCAACCGCTTCACCGTTTGTATGGATTGACAGGGTCTGCTCGTGCGAGCCTCAGTTTTTGTACGACCTATGCCGAGATCGACCGCTTTGCTGACGAGCTTGTCAGTGTGATCGAGTTTCTCCGAGATAACAGTTAGCTCTTCATCAGATCGGTTGAAGCACTGCAACCGCCTCGGCATCGTGTCGTCCTGTCCAAGCCCAGCGGAATGACCATCCCCTTGTTTCGGCCTGCTGCTCGAGCCATTCCCGATCAGCCGGCAAATCATGGTCCTTGATATGTTTGGTAACGGTGTCCCTCTGGGTCTGAGATAGCTCAGACCATTGGTCGATTCGCTTGCAATACCTCTTGAGGTAGTCCGAACGGGGCTCCCCCTTGGGGCGAAAAACATCCGCCCAGATGAACAGACCATTCGAGTGGATCTGCTTCCTCGCACCTTCAAGAAAGTGGAGCTTTTGATTTTGGTCGAGATGGTGCAAGGCAAACGACGAGTGGATCAGGTCAACACAATGGCTCTGCTCGGCACAAGCCCAGTCCAGGAGATCGCCCTGCTTCCAGACACAGTGGAAGGGAACATCTCCAAGATTGCGTTGAGCGAGCGGTAGTACTGCTTCTGTGAGATCTAATCCGAGGTACTGCCTGAGAGGCAGGCTGCGTAGCAGGGGTGCAAGCTGTCCGAGGTCTCCACAGCCCAGATCAACCATGTCCACGGCTCGAGCCTGATGGATGCGCCTAGCCATCCATTGATGGATTGCGTCTGTTGTGGCATCACTGATGTCGCGATGCTCCATGTAGTTGTGTTCAACCAGGACTCGGTAGGTGGCCCATTGCCGCTCGAACAGATCCACGCATGGTTCACATCTGGGGCTCACGATGCCACCGTGTATGAACCCTTTCCACCCCTCACGTTTGGAACTCCCAACCTTGTTTCTGGTGGTACTCGGCGGTCGGACTGACCGCAGTCTGATTGAGCTCCACGATGTTCGTTTTGTGGCTGGTCCCTGTATTGAAGACACCTTTCCGGAGCTTCGTCGGCAGTGGTTTGGACGCCGCCGTGGGCTGCACCTCGATAGCTACATGGCCGTGACCTGTATCGACGGATGGAGAGTCACCCTTTCTGATTCGCCCTCTCCAAGGCAGATTCAGCGATTGTGGTTCGTGAACCTTGGGGCTTATCAACCGCATTCTCTCGCGGAATTGCACCACTTTGGGCTTGTCGTGGCTCCCACGAAGCCCGCAGCTCAAGCAGCGGCCAAGACCCGCTGGTTGCTGAATGATCTTCAGCAGCACAAGGACGACCTCAGTGAGGTTGATGATTGCTTGGCAATTGAGCAGTTGTCTCTCGCCAACAGCAGCACAGTTCACGTGCACCTTCAGCGTCACAGCGAAGATGAGAGTCAGAGCCAGGTCCCTGACTGGTTTGGATATCGGCCGATTTAAGCAGTCGATCTGAATGCTGGAACCCAGGTCAACTTTGTTGGCTTCTATCTCCAGGCTGCAGCAGGTCCTGGCAAGGGTGCATCGGAGAATGGAGGAACCTCTTGATCATTGACCTTGATCGACCATGAACATTGATGGCCAGGCCTGGCGGACCATTTGGCTGGAGGCGGATCAACGATCTGTGGGAGTGATCGATCAGACCCAGTTGCCGCATCGTTTCGTCACCCGAACTTTGACGACGTGCGCTCAGGCCGCTGAGGCGATCAGCGGGATGGTGGTGCGCGGTGCTCCGTTGATTGGCGTGACTGGTGCCTATGGGTTGATGCTCGCTCTCCAGGAGGATGCCAGTGACGCTGGATTTCATCGCGCTTTCGATCAGCTCAATGCCAGTCGCCCTACTGCTGTGAACCTGCGTTGGGCCTTGGAACGCATTCGTGAGCTGGTTTTGCCTCTGTCTGAAGCCGAGCGGGCTGCTGCAGCTCGGAGCGAAGCCGCTGTGATTGCTGATGAGGATGTCGCGATGTGCGAGGCGATTGGGGAGCATGGTCTGGGTCTCCTCAAAACGCTTGCAAATCAGCGATCCAACGAACGACAGCACGAGCCACTGCAGGTGCTGACTCACTGCAATGCAGGATGGTTGGCAACCGTGGACTGGGGTACGGCCTTGGCTCCGATCTACAAAGCCCATCGCGCCGGGCTCAGGATTCACGTCTGGGTGGATGAGACCCGGCCCCGTAATCAAGGGGCTTCCTTAACGGCCTATGAGTTGGCGCGTGAGGGAGTCCCGCACACCGTCATCGTCGACAACGCTGGTGGTCATCTGATGCAGCATGGCCAGGTGGATGCCGTGATCGTCGGGACGGATCGCACAACCCGATCTGGCGATGTTTGCAACAAAGTTGGCACTTATCTCAAGGCACTGGCAGCGAATGACAACAACGTGCCGTTTTATGTGGCCTTGCCTGCGTCAACCATTGACTGGCGGATTGCCGATGGTGTGGCTGAGATCCCGATTGAGGCTCGTTCGCAGGAGGAAGTGATCGCGATCCAGGGGCGGGTGCTCAGTGGGGAGTCAGTCGGAGAGATTGTTCGGGTGCAGCTCACTCCTGACGGGTGCACAGGGTTTAATCCAGCTTTCGATGTCACCCCGGCTCGCTTGGTCACGGCCCTGATCACTGATCGTGGTGTCGCTGATGCCAGTGAGGAGGGGCTGAAGGAGCTTTACAACCGTGTCTGAATTCGGGATGGATGACCGTGAGTTGCGATGCGAGCTCGTGGATGTCGCTCGATCCATGAACAGTATTGGTCTCAATCAGGGCACTTCGGGCAACCTTTCGCTGCGCATT
The DNA here is from genome assembly GCA_011525445.1 of Synechococcus sp. CO36386bin_37. Next base: position 4,919 of record WTGE01000458.1, on the reverse strand, counting down.
GCAGGTGGATTGTTGGTCACGCCCAGCTCTCTGCCCTACGACCAGATGGAGCCGGAGGATCTGGTGGCGATCGACCACGGCGGTAACCGTCTGGCCAGTGATGTGGTTTGTCGTGACCGACGTCCCTCGTCGGAATGGAGGCTGCATGCTGATGTTCTGGCCGATCGCCCCGATGCCATGGCTGTCGTTCATTGCCATCCCATTCATTCCACTGCTTTGGCTTGCCATGACCGAGGGATTCCTCCGTTTCACTACATGACGGCTGTTGCTGGTGGTGATGACATTCGTTGCGCTCCCTATGCAACATTTGGCACCGCTGAGTTGTCGTTTCATACGGTGCAGGCCTTGCAGCAACGTCAGGCCTGTCTGTTGAGCCATCACGGATTGGTCACCCTTGGACGGGATCTTGATCAGGCGCTCAAAATCGCCGTTGAAGTGGAAACGTTGGCTCAGATGTATCTTCAGGCGCTGCAACTAGGAGATCCACCGCTGCTTTCGCCTGCACAAATGGAAGCGGTTCATCGGCAGTTTCAGGGTCTGGGTTATGGCAAGCCTCCTAAAGATTGAGATGCTGGCTGAAGAAGCGCTCCGTGGCCTCAAGAACAGTGATCTGAACAGCACTGTCTCGAAAGCCGTGACCTTCCTCTGCGAAAGTGTGAACTTCCACGGGAATGCCGTTGCGCCGTAGGGCGTTGGCCATCCGCTCGGTTTGCTCGGGCAAGACGACTTTGTCCTGGAGGCCTTGGAAAAAGATCACAGGACAGCGGATCCCTTCGACGTGGTGAAGAGGTGATCGCTGCTCATAGACCTGGTGCTCCTCAGGCCAGCGACCGATCAGGCCGTCCATGTAACGCGCTTCAAAGCGATGTGTTTCCTTAGCCAAGGTGCCAGGATCAGTGACGGCGTAACGGCAGGCACCGGCTCGAAACACATCGGTGAAGCAGAGGCAGGAGAGAGTTGTGAAACCGCCGGCGCTCCCCCCTTCGATCGCAACGCGTTTGGGATCGGCGCAGCCCATGGCGATGAGAGTCTTAGCGGCTGCCGCGCAATCTTCAACGTCCACCACTCCCCATCCCCTTTCCAGCCGATTGCGGTAGTCCCTTCCAAATCCAGTGGATCCTCCGTAATTCACATCCACCACTCCCCAGCCTCGGGAGGTCCAGAACTGAATGGCGAGATTCAGGCCGCGGCGAGCCATCGATGTGGGGCCACTGTGACTTTTCACCAGGAGAGGTGATGAGGCACGGGCGTTCCCGATGGGGGGGTAGTACAAGGCATGGGTACGTTGTCCGCCAGATCCTTCAAACCAAAGGGATTGAGCCACGCTGATGGCGTCCGTCTCCATCAAGGCCGGTGCCGCTGGTGTGTGGTGCCAAGTGTTGCGGTTCAGGTCGAACTCGAGAAGCCCATGCCCAGTGATGCTGTTACTCGCGATGACGACAGCCTTCCCCTCTGATGCATGGAGTTCGGAGAGGTCGTTGAAGGGTTGATCGACCACTCCCGTTGATCCATCGAGCCCCAGCCGTTGCAATTCCCAGGCGCCCTGATTGCAAACGGCGGCTAACAACTTGTCCCCATCCCAAGCGGTGGTGCTCATTCCAAAAACCCACTGAGGCATGGCGGCTTCCTTGGCCATCGGCCAAAGGCGTTGCCAGGAGAGGCTTGGGTTCTCAACCTGTGGATGTCGCATCAGATTCCACCAGCCACTGCTGTCTTCTGCAACAACGAGGCTTCCGTCAGGCAGCCACTGAGGTTGAAAGACGGAGATCCCCTGTGATGGTGTCGTCTGTCCGCCGGCGATCACCTGGCAGGCTTCAGCGTTTCCAGCTGGGGTGAGGTTCGCCAGCAGAAGTTGGGAGCAATCCCAAGGCATCGAAGGTTGCTGCCATTCCACCCAGGCGAGTTGTGTTGCATCTGGGCTCAGGGCGAGATACCCCGCGAAATCAGCAGGTCGATGAATGACGGCGGCGTTTTGGTTTTGTCGATGGAGGTCAACGCTGACCAACAGGTCACAACCGTTGTCCTCCATCACCCCTAACCATTTCTGCCGTGAACCATCAATCACTCCGCCGGCGTAGGCGCCGCTGCTCGGTGCGGTGAGACGCTGCGGGCCCTTGCTGGAGCGCAAGGCTTTGGGGTTGTCGCCAACCAGGCTGTCTCCACTGAGGTCATTCCAGCATTGGGACCAAAGGCAACGGTCATTGTCATCGACCCAAACCAATTGCAGGGTCTCTTGCGTGAGGCTGGCTGCGAGTGGAGCTCCGCCGTAGTCGTGCACCCTGCTGCGCACATTGATCGGTTCTGGTGTCAGCTCTTGGGGGGCGTTTGTGTGGTCACCCCAGCGTCGAATCAAAACCGTGCTTCGACCCTTTTCGTATGGGCGTTGTTCCAGCCAAAGCACCCAATCGCCAAGGAGCTGTGGAGAGTGCAACACGGAATTGCGTCCGAGAGCGGTCGATGCAGGTAGAGGCAGTTGCTGAGACATGTCGAACAGATCAGGCAGCGATCAGGTCTGCCTAAAATCAGCGCAATTTCAAGGTAGGAGCAGGTTTGGCTAGGAGCTTTGCCCAGTTGGCGCGATCGGCTGAAAAGAGCAGCTCCGCGATTGCTGTGCCGAAGGAGCCGCTGGATAGCGCTCCCCTCAATATTCACAAGCTTGGCGATGCGGCTTTACGCGCCGACGCCCGCAGGATTGGCAAGGTGGATGAAAGGGTGCGTGAACTGGCTCGCGACATGTTGCGCAGCATGTATACCGCTCGGGGTATCGGTCTGGCGGCGCCCCAGGTTGGTATTCATCAGCAGTTGCTTGTGATCGACCTCGATATCGAGACGCCCAGTACGCCCCCACTGGTGTTGATCAATCCGGAAATCACTTCGAGCAGCGCTTCTGTCGATACTTACGAAGAAGGCTGTTTAAGCATCCCTGGTGTGTATCTCGATGTGGTCCGTCCAACAGCGATTCAATTGAGTTTCAGGGATGAAATGGGCAGACCGCGCACTATGAAAGCGGATGGTTTGATGGCGCGTTGCATTCAGCATGAGATGGACCATCTCCGCGGTGTGTTGTTCGTGGATCGGGTGACCGATTCAGGAGGGCTCAACAAGGAGCTCAAAGATCATGGCTTCCTTGCCGAAGATGTTCGCTCCATGACGCCTTAAATCCCATGCCGATGAAACCTTTGGCAGGTCTGTTTTTGGCCCTGGCGTGTGTCCTCGGAATCGCAGCGACAGGCTGTGTTTTTGAACTGGCATATGGCGATCCTGATCTGGGTGTGAGTGCAACGCGTTGGATCCTTGGGTTGAGTTTGCCTGCGACACTCGGGTCACTTTTGGTCGCGATTCGTCTCAACAAACCGGCCTGACCCCTCGTGCCTGGATTCAAAGGGGCTAATACGATCCCCTTAACGATTGAACTGAATTGATGGGCCGACTTCGGAACGATGCTGTTGCACTTGCTGTGGGTGTGGCTGCGGCTGTAGCCGCTCTTCCGCAAGTGGCACGAGCCCAGGGCTCTGTCTTTACTGCTGCTGATGTGGATGAAAGCCAGTTTGTGATCGTTGCTGCGCCGATCGGATCTGGGGAGAGTTCCCAGCTGAATATCTATGAGCAACGCACCAGTGCCAGGCCTTGTTTTGAGGTCTCTGGAGCCTCGCCTGCAGTGGTGAATCCCCTTCTTGCCAGTTTTGATTTCACGGGAATTTGCAACCGCTACATCGATGGCAATGGCTACTCCTTGCGCATTGGTGGCGATGATCTTGGAACGCGCTACCGACTTTCCGTCGTGAAAACGGGTTCCGATGTGGAGCTGCTGGCAGTACCAACCCGTGACCCATCACGTCCCACGATGGTGGTGGCCCGTGCCGGAGGCCCTGGGAATGGTTTCCTGCAGCTCAATCTCGAGCCCGGTTGGAAATTGATGCGGCGTCAGTACGGCAAGCGCACCCTTGGACATCTATACGTCTACAGGGATGTCCAGCCTGGTTTGCCGGCATCTCTCTGAACCTCGAGCCCGTCGCTTGCTAAATTAATTTGCTGGAAATCCTTGCTTGTTGAATGACTCAGGTCACGGTCGGAGAAAACGAAGGTATCGAATCTGCCCTGCGGCGCTTCAAGCGTCAGGTCTCCAAGGCCGGGATTTTTGCTGATCTCAAGCGACTTCGCCATCATGAGACTCCGATCGAGAAGTACAAGCGCAAAGCTCAACAGCGTCGTCGTCGTCGTTGATCGACGTGATCGGCACATCTGAGGTGCTGTCTCGGCAGATCCAATAATCGGTATTTCGACTGTTTCTTTTTCAGGATGAACTTCCGAAACTGAAGACATCTCGGATGAGGCTTGTTATGGCTTCGATGTTTCACTCCCTGCGCGATTGGGTTGCCGAAACGGTGACTCACGCGATTGGTAATCCAAGTGAGGAGAAGAAAACAATTCCTCCTTTGATTGGATGCCAGCCCTATCGCGATGTTCCCCAACGCAGTCTGCGCTGACTCGCGTGTCGCTCAGGTGTTGACAGCTTGTATGACGTCGTAACTTCGAAAGCAGATGGCTTCCGCAAGGTGATGTTCGTTGACCTGTTGATCTGCAGCTAAGTCGGCAATGGTGCGGGCGACGCGCAGAAGCCTCAAGCTGCTTCTGAGGCTTAATTGTCGTTTTTTGGTGATGACTTCCCAGCTTTGAAAGGTGCGTTCGTCAATTTGTCCGACGCGCCCTAGTTCCGATGCGCTGAGCTGACTGTTGCGCTGCCCCTCCGGGTTGCGTTTACACATTTGTGAATGAGCGTTCTGAATGACTTCTGGTGAAAGAATGGGCTCGATCGGGCCTGCTGTTCCACCATGACTGGTTTTGTCCCTTGGATTTCTCCCATCGTGGAAGCATTGGCGCAGTTGATTGGTGGGTACACGATCGAGACGGCACTGGAG
>WTGE01000254.1 GCA_011525445.1 Synechococcus sp. CO36386bin_37 | reverse complement strand
AGAGCAACGGTTTCCTAAACCGTAGGTCGTGGGTTCGAGTCCCGCCAGCCCCGTGGTCGCCCTGGTTTCTGTCTCAATTGAGACGTCTGATTCCGGCTTCTCCGTCAGTATTTAGAGCTGGCTAGTGGAAATCTGTGCCGCAGGGCAGTCACCCGCAACGACAACTGGTGATCCAAGGCCCTGTGCTGTTGCTGGTGGGTCCGCTTGGCAGTTTTTTTGCGCGTTTCGCTCGCTACCTCGAAAGCCAAGGGGTTGAGGTCTACAAGCTGAGCTTGCCCCTGCATGAATTCGGTTTCTCCCAGCAGCAGCGGTTGCAGTTTTCGCAGCCCATGGACCAGTTCCGGCCCTTCTTGGCTGAGCAGATTGAGCGGTTGGGCATTCGCCACCTGTTCATGTATGGCGATTTCATTGACCCCCATCGCATTGCTCTGGATCTCTGCGCTGAGTTGCGGCAGCAAGGGCAAGCCATCGATAGCTATGTGTTTGAACTGGGATATCTACGGCCCAACTATGTGACCCTCGAGCCCGACCGGGTCAACTGCTGCAGCCATCTCAATCAACCCAGCGCCTTCTACCGCCAGCTGCCGGATGTGGAGTGGTTCCCGGAGGCCCGCCGAGAGAGCGGGGTGCGATGGCGTAAGGCCTGGAAGAGCATCACCTTTATCCAGCACGCCTTCACGCGCTACAAGATCGTTGACGGTGTCCACAAGCTGCAGCCTCGGCCTGAGTTTCTGATTGCTCAGGTGCGTGGTTTGCTCCGTAAGCACCTCTACCGCTTCAGCGAAGCTCCGATCCGCCGCCAGCTCAGCAATGGTGATCCCTTTTTCTTGGGGGTGTTGCAAGTGGCCACCGATAGCCAGCTGGCTCGTGGCTGTTCTTACCGAGGCGTTGAGGACTTCATCACCGATGTTGTGGAGTCGTTTGCCAGCCATGCCCCGTCTCAGGCGCGTTTGTTCCTCAAACATCACCCGCGTGATCGCGGCTACAACCACTACGGCGCCCATGTCCAACGGCTTGAGCAGCAGTTTGGCCTCAAGGGCCGGCTGTTTTATTTCCACGACTCCTCCTTGGCTCCCATCCTGCGCAAGCCCAGTTGCCAGGGTGTGGTGTTGATCAACAGCTCCGTGGGCTTTCAAGCCCTCTTCCATGGCGTGCCCCTGAAGGCCATGGGCCAAGCCCCTTTCAACATTGATGGTCTGGCTGATCAGCAGCCCCTCGCCAACTTCTGGCAACAGCCCCAACGTTCTGATCGAGCACTGTTTCGGCGCTTCTATCACCACGTTCTGGGCACCACCCAGATCAATGGCAATTTCGATGGCCGCTTCCCATTTGCTCAAGTCTTCCCAGTTCACCAGAAGGCTGAGCAGTTCCTTTCCTCTGGATCGATCTCGGCCAGGCAACTCGTTCGGCGTCTTTGGCGTCTTGTCCGAGCGGGTGCCACATGGGGCTTGGCTCAGCTGGTGAACTCCAAGCGCCTCAAACGCCGTGCTGCTGGCCTAGCGCTGCGCGGTTTGGGGGTGCGGGTCTGCATGGATCGCCGCGACCATCAACCCAGCGGCCGGTTTGAAGTGCATGTGCTCAATGGCAACAACCTGCTCGATGGCTTGGTGCAGCGCAGTTGCTTCGCCAACCCTGAGCAACTGTGTTGTTTGGCGCATCCTTCCCCTTTGGAGCCTTTAAGTGCGTTGCAGCTCAAGGCGGCGGTGCGTCTGGCTGGGCAACGCCGTGCCCTGGTGATTCCCTGGCTAGTGCAGTCCCCAAACCAGCCGATTCGGGAGATGGCGTTGCTGAATCACCCATGGCGTCAGCTCTGGGCCCGGTTCACCGGTCCTGAGATCCTGCTGGAATGCCAGGAGGGGGAGCCCATTGATGCAGGCCAGCTGGCTGCCCATTCGGCTGAACAACATCTCCAGGCCTTCTATCTCAGGGCTCTCGGGCCTGTTCGCGCCGTTTAAGGCAGACATGAACCCCATGGGCTGAGCGCAGGGTGAGCCGCCCTTGCAGTTCCGGTGCTGGTCGGGCGCTGGGCAAGAGTTCAAAGTGCCGCACCAGTTCACTGAGCAGCAGGAGCCCTTCTTGTTGGGCGAAGCCGGAGCCAGGACAGCGCCGAGGTCCAAGCCCAAAAGGCAGAAACGCTTGTTGCTCTAAAGCCGCTGACTCCGGTTCTAAAAACCGTTCCGGTTGAAACGACTCGGCCTGGGGCCAGAGGCTGCGGTGCCGTTGCAGCACCCAAGGGGACACCGTCACGATTGATCGCATCGGGCAGCGAGCCCCGGCAAGGACTTCTTCTCCCTGGTTCTGGCGGGGCAAAAAGGGGAGCGGTGGATAGAGCCGCAGGGTCTCTTTCCACACGGCGTGGGTAAAGCTCAGGCGCCGCAACTCCTCCGGCGTGGCAGGTGAGTGCGTTTGCTCAAGAACTTCCTGGCGAACCCGTTGTTGGCGTGCTGGGTCTTGGCTGAGCAAGTACCCGGCCATGGCCAAGACAGAGGCTGAGGTTTCGTGTCCAGCCAGGAAGAGCACACACACTTGATCCACCAGTTGTTGCGGGCTGAAGGCGTTGGTGTCGATCAGTGCTTGCAGTAGATCGGCCTGCGCTGGCTCCTCCCCGCTGAGACGCCGTTGGATGTGTCTGGCAAGCCATTGGCGAATGGGCCTGGCGTGATGGCGCAAGTAGGGCACAAACAGGCCCTGGGGCAGGCCAAAGAGGTTCAAGACCAGGGCCGGCACCGTGCGCTGTTGATACCGGCTGAAGGAGCGGAAGATGTCTGCAGCGTCGTCTTGGCCCACCGGAATGCTGAGGATCGTGCGGACAATCACATCGGC
>WTGE01000363.1 GCA_011525445.1 Synechococcus sp. CO36386bin_37 | reverse complement strand
AGGGCCTCAAGTGATTCGTTGACATCCAATTCCATCAGGTGTTTGTTGCCAAAAACCTGCTTGTAAACCCTTCGAATCACATCAGCGGCATGACCAAGGTCTGTATTTGCTTGTGCTGACAGCGTTGTGATTTCAGTCATTGGGCTGGGATTGGAGTGTGCATGGATTTAGCCCCCTCCTTTCTTCATCGTCAGGAGAGGGCTTTGGATTGGCTGTCTCGGCCTACATCACCTCAGTGACGGAAAGGATCTTTCCGCCCCGAGAATGGATGTACTTCATCTGGGCACTCATGTCCTTCCCGGAGACCAGATAGGTGGAGTTGGCCGTGCGTTGACGGGAGCGAGCCGTTTGGGCAGCCACAACAATGCGGAACCGCTTCTTGGTGGGATCAGGGGCGCCGGACTGGGTGCCGGTGCGGTTGATCCGACTGGTGGTTGCACTCCAGCCGCTTGGAACCATGCCGGTAGCGACAGAGTTCACCAAGGAGGAGCTGCTGAGCACGGTGTCGCTGGCTGCAAAGCCCTCGGCCAGGCTGAGGTGGCGGTTGAAGCCAACTTGGGCACGGCCGTTTTCGCTGAGGATGCGGGCGAAGGGAACCGTGTCCTCACCGAAGTTTGTTTGATATTCCTCTGAATCCACATAGCTGCAGATTTCAGCTTCGTATCCACCCTCAGCAAGGATCTTGGTGTGCTCGCTGATTTCAGCCTGGGACTGCGGAGCACGTCCCAGGAAGTGCTTGAAGTTCAGCTCGATGAAGCGATAAGGGGCATTCGTTTCGAAGAAACGACGCTTGTATTCAGCTGACAGGCCAATGGCGCGAACCAGTTCGCGTGTGCTCAGGTACCCATCGATGAACTTGCTCTCAGCAGAGATGGCACGCTCGAACTCCATCAGGTGGGGGTTACCCATCACCTGCTTGTAGGTGGAGCGAATCAGTGCATTCAGTTGATCTGGGCCATCACCAGGGCAGCGCTGATAGGTCTCTTGTTCCCGCTGGCCTAAGCCAAAGAACACATAGGCATCGCCGCGCATTGGGGCTGAATCCTGACCACTGGTAACTCCTGGGTCCTTGCTGCTGAAGCGGCCAGTGGTGTAGCTGACCGATGGACGGACGCCAACAGCTTGGCTTGGGACGGAAATGCGAGGGGCCAAGCCAGAGGCCAAGCTCTTGGTCAGTGAGCTGCTGCCGCCGCGGGCGCTATCGCTACCTGCAAAGCTTCTTTGAATGGCAGCCAACATCGGGAAAGCTGCTGTTGCCAAATCAGCCGGAGAGCTCCAGGCGCGGGCGTAAGGAACGATGTCGCTGCCAAAGACTTCTAGGTATTCAGCGGAATCAACCAGGCTGTCGATGACGGCGTCATGGCCGTGCTCAGCCATTAGAGCGACCTTGGCGGAGACTTCGGCCTGGGAATGGGGTGCGCGACCAAGAAGATGCTTGAAATTGAGCTCAATGCCGCGTTGCGGTGCAACTCCCTCAAAAAATCGCGATTTGTAGAAGGGTGTTTTGGCTAGGCCACGGATGAACCCGCGGACATCGAGGTCCCCATTGCAGAGCTGGGCTTCGAGTTCTGCCGAGCGCTCAAAGTCCATGACATGAGCGTTGCCGTACACCTGGCGGTATGCAGCGGCAATGACCTGATCGAGAGCAGCCGCATCGTCTGGGCTGTAGCACTCGGTTGTGACGCGATGAGGGCAGTCCTCATGACTACGCGGTCCCACCCCGATCTGCATCTGATCGCAGGACTGCTTCAGGAATTCACCGATGGTGAGAGCTGCACCCTTGTTGCCGGCGCCCTTGCGCTGGAACGAAACAGGCTGGCTCCATTTGGTGGTGGCGCCGAAACCGAGGGAGGTGGATTGGTTGCCGGACATGGGTTCAGTGGGCTGGGGGTGGTGTAGGTGGGGATCGATGAGGTCAGATCAAGGTGAACTGACGGGATTGCTGCTTACGTGACAGGGGTGATGCTGGAGATCTTTCCTCCCTCTCGGTGAATCCTGATGAACTGCTCTGAGAGCTTTTCAAAAGGCACGTAATACACACGGTTGGATTTCACATAACGCGAAATACGGCGGACGTTGTTGGCCTTGTATGAGGTGACCTCAACGCGGTACGTGCGCCCTTCTTCCCCTGCGGTGGAACCGAGTCTGGTGGCGGCGTCCTGCATGTTGCCTGCAGGGCGGAAGCTCCATCCCTGCGCTTCTTGCGAGGAGGGCGGAATGACTGGGATGGGGTTGTTTTGATAAACAGAACCACCGAGTTTGGAGCGATTGCCTGAGAGGCTTCCCTTCAGGCTGCTGCTGCTGTTGCCACGCAGCAGTTGGAAGCTCCAGGTGAATTCCTGCATCGTGGCGCAGCTTTCAGTTTTCCAGCCGCGTTGATAGGGAACAGTCCACTCATCGAAGTAATCCTGATATTCCCCAGAGTCCAAAAAGCTGTCGATATCAGCGTCGTAGCCCTTGGAGTCAAGCCGTTCGGCATGGGCTCTCATCTCTTCAAAGTCAGCCGGGGCACGACCAAGAAGATGGCGGAAAGCTAATTCGATATAGCGATACCGGGAGCAGCTTTCAAAGAAACGGCTGCGATAGAGATCGCTCTTGGCGAGGCGGCGGACAAATTCCCGCACGCTGATTTCGCCAAGCTTGAACTGGGACTCGAGAACGACCTGTCGCTCGCTGTCCATCACATAGGCGTTGCCGAGAACCTGTCGGTAGATCGCACGAATGATCTGCTCTTTCTCGGCGTCGGCATCGCCTGGAATGAGTTCGACGGGTGCTTCGCTGTCGAAGCGCTCCACACCCAATAGCGAAGCGGGACCAAAGGGCATACGGGTGTTCCG
>WTGE01000380.1 GCA_011525445.1 Synechococcus sp. CO36386bin_37 | reverse complement strand
GAAGGCGCGATTGAGGGCATCCCAGGGGTGGGTGCCACCCCAACGGGTGACGGGGCCATTGGAGAGCGAATTCACAAACTCCAAGGCACTGCTGCGATTGCTTGGCGTTAATGCCACCAGCTCTCCTTGATTCCAGTTGCGGTGGTTGAGGTAACCCGGTGAGCTGAACGCTTGCAGGCTCACGCTGCTGGAATCCGGCAGGGAATTCAGCAGATTGCGCAGTTCGCTTTGCAGCGACTCCATGCGGGTGGCCAGGCAGGTGCGGCGAGTGCGGAAGTAACGCCGGCCGCTAAAGAAAATGCGGCTGCGGCTACTCCAGGTGTTGCCCCAGGCGATGCAGGCGCTCATTGAACCTGAGCCATCCACCACCAGCTGTACGGAATCGCTGTTGACCGGGATGCCGTAGAAGCTGCAGTTGCTGCCTTCACAGCGGCTGATGGATTCGGCTTCATCGCCGTCGCCGCTGCGCACGGCATAAAACGCATCGGTGCGCGACACCTTGTCGGCGCGGGCATAGGCGATCAGATCCAGGTCGACGTAGCGGCCCCCTTTGGCTCCCGGGGTGTGCAAGAAGCTGTGCTCAATGGCATCGGACTCCTGGGTGGGGTCGATGATTTTCAGCAGCTTGCGGTGGTTGTCGGTCTGAATCGCGATCGCGGGCTCGAGATAGGAGCGCAGGCCAGAGCTGTTGTTGGCATCCAGTGTGGTGTTCAGGCCGGCGGCGATTTGGGCAATGCTGAGCTGGCGGCCCTGCTTATCGAGGGGCGCATCGCAGCGTTTGGTTTCGGTGTTGCAGGGGATCGTGCCAATGCCCTCCAGCACGGTTGAGCGAATCGCTGTTTCGGTTTCGTAGCGGCCATCGGCTTTGAGCGGCGGGCCGCAGCGAATCAGCGCGTAGTTCATGCCGTTTTTGGCCACCCCCAAGCCGTAGATCACCGGGGTGTCGAGCTCGGCCATCTTCATGCCGAAGAACGGATTGAAAACCGATGTCGGCGCCAGAGCTTGGCAGGCATCGAGCGCTGTTTTGTATTCCGGATGGTCTGGGTTGTTCAAGTCGGTGTACTCCCGCTGCTCAGCGTGAGTGCCTCCCTTAACGATCAGGTGCAGGCTGCGCTGCACCTCTGAGCGCAACAGGCGAGTTCCTGTGGTGGCATTGCTGCGCAAGCCAGAGAGATCACCGCTTTCGCGGATGGCTGAATTCAGCCCGCGCATCCCCACCGCGGCGCCACTAGCCACCACCATCGTGGTGACAGCAGCCACCATGGCTTCTGTGAGGGTGAAGCCGTTGGGTGTTGCGTGTTTTGGTGTGATGCGCATGGTGGGAATTCCTTGGTTGTTTTTGGGTCTGATTGAGCTCAGCTTTGTGTGCATTGGCCGGTATCAAAGTCTTTGCCTTTCCATGTGCCGCGTATCAAGGTTCCGGTCATCACCTCCAATTGCAGGCAGCGCTCGAGGCCTTTCTTTTTGGCCATTAGTCCTCTGGAGCGGATGCGAATTGTTAGGGGTGTGGGGTCAAAACTGGCTTCTGGGGCGGTTACTCCGCCAATGGTGTTCATGGAGATTTGCTCGGGTGCAATCAGCAGCCTGATGTCGTTGTGTTGATGCTCCGAAAGGCTGTTCTTGAGATTGAGGAACCGGGTTTGTGTGGGCTTCATGCTCAGCCCGCCCATGTCCACCGTTGGTGGTGGGCACCAGGCTTCGGGATTGAGCGGGTCATCGTCAATGACGAGACTCTCCAGAGCCCTTGGTGTGATTTCAGTTTCGCTGCCGGCGCCAGCTGGCAATTGAATGCGGCAACTGCCTTGGCGGCTCACCATGTTGGCCTTCATTTGGATGATGCCGGACTCGATTTTGCTGGTGTAGCTATCAACCGATGTTTGCCTGATTTGCTGTTGAAGCCTGGGTAAGAATGCAGCCATGCCGATGCTGGTGATGGCCAAGCCCACCATCAGTTCTGTGAGCGTGAATCCATGGATTTTGTTGGGGCGTTGGATTTTCATCATTAACAGGCCGCCATGAAGCTTGGGTTCAGTTCAACGATGCGGTATTCCTTGGATGCTTCCTTTTGCATCGGGATATCAAAGGCATAGGTCAGCACCAAAATGTCTGGATCACTACTGTCGGATTGCCGGCTCCAGTCGCTATTACTGGGCACCGGATGTTGGCTATTAATCAGTTGGGAGAGATGCTGCGCGGCGTTGTTGCTAGCGCAGGCTGCTGGTTTGAGCTCGTCGGAGTTATTGACCAGCGCATCAAGCGCTTGAACGTGTTCAATGTCATTGAGGATCGCCATCTCCAAGGCCGCCCGTTCGCCGCTGCGGCTGGAGTTCGCCATGCCCATCAACAGAAAACGGTTGGTGCTGAGCATCAGCAGGAACAAGATCACCCCTGCCACCAGCGATTCCACCAACGTGAAGCCGCTGGTTTGGAGCTGCTGGCGCAGTCGCTGGGCCATGAGTGTTTGCATCACCAGCGCACAAACATGTCCAAGCCCGTGCCGCGCACCCCTTTGGTGACCGTGCGCCCAAAGCTCAGGGATTCATCGGGTGACCAGGTGTCCTTGAAGCCTTGGATCACCGATTGGCCGCCTGGCTCGGTGGTGCTCAAGTAGAGCCCTCCACTGGCGCAGATGTTGTGGGCCCAGACCAATCCGCGCAGGGCGCTGGGGCGTTGCACGGAAACGGTTCCCTGCGGCAGCACCACCAGCGCTGATGGCAGCGCCATGCCTCCAAAACTGAGGCGTTGACCGCTGTTGCTGCAGCTGGTTGTTTTTGTTCCTCCAGTCCCCAAGATCACCAGCTGGTTGGCCTTGCTCTGGTTGGGGTTTTGGCAGGGCAGTGGCCCTGACTG
>WTGE01000099.1 GCA_011525445.1 Synechococcus sp. CO36386bin_37 | reverse complement strand
ACCTCCACCCAACGGAGCTGGGAACTCGAACAACGGGTGTTGGGGCTCATGCGCGGCTTGCTCAACTGCATGATGCGGCAGGCCACAAAAGTGGAGCGCTTCAAATACAGCCTTGATCCTTTGGATGCTCTGCACGCCAAATACAACAGTTCAAATGGCGACCAGGTTGTGGCTGATGACGGCTGGGGGCATCTGCAACTCGATGCAACATCCCTATTTTTGCTGCAATTGGCGCAACTCAGCCGCGGAGGCATGGCGGTGATTCGCAACCGTCATGAAGTGGCCTTCATTCAAAACCTCGTTTATTACGTTGCTCGCGCTTACCGCGTCCCCGACTACGGAATCTGGGAAAGGGGAGACAAGGGAAATCAAGGCCTTCCGGAGCGCAATGCCAGTTCCATTGGGATGGCCAAAGCAGCATTAGAAGCCATCGACGGAGTGGATTTATTCGGACCCCACGGCGATGGATCCGTTCAGGCCATCGTGCCTCAGGGTGCAGTCGTCCGATTGCGCCGGGCCCTGCAAGGACTCCTCCCACGAGAATCCGCGAGCAAGGAAGTGGACAGCGCCTGTCTTTCCGTAATCGGTTATCCAGCATGGGCTGTCGAGGAACCAGACCTCGTGGAAAGAACCGTGCAGCGGATCCGACGGGAACTCGGAGGACCCTATGGATACAAACGCTTCCGTCGCGATGGGCATCAAACAGTTCTGGAGGATGTCAGTCGCCTGCACTATGAGCGAGCTGAACTGGTGAATTTCGAGGGTGTTGAATCGGAGTGGCCCCTCTTTCTGGCTTACGAACTGCTGACCGCCTGCTGTGAAGAGCGGTGGACAGACGCACATCACTGGCAGGAGCGACTCAAGGTTCTGCAGGTGGAACGCCATGGGCAGCACCTGTATCCAGAGCTGTATTTCGTCCCAGACAGTGCAATTGAGCTCGAGCGAAGAGCGCCCGGAAGCCAGCAACGCCGGGCCAATGACAATGTTCCTTTGCTATGGACGCAAAGCCTCGCCTGGCTTGGAGACATGCTGATTGAAGGGCTGATCGAACCAGCAGATCTGGATCCTTGCGGTCGGAGATTGCCAAAAGCCATCGGAGCCGATCAGGTTCTTGTCGCACTCGCCCCAGCCAACAGTTCACTCGCAGCCGAACTCAAAGCACAAGGGCTTCCGGTCTCCGACCCCAAGACCTGCTCAATCCTGGTGGTGCCATCCAACAATCTCAATGATCGTTTCAGTGCAGTCGGAAGCGACGACGCACTGCGATTGAGCGGTCAGCCCATGTTGCGCGTTGACACATCGGACACAGCCCGCCTGTATCGCCAGGGAGACGAACAACTCGCTGTGCTCCCAGCTGCTTTGGAGGAAGACACCTTCTATGTCAGCCATGATCCACGCCAACTGATCGAAACGGTCATCAACGAACTGCACTTGTTGCAACGGCACTGGCAAGGCCCTGGATCACCTCTCCTGCTGATTCCAGTGGAAACCACCCTGCTGGAGAACAATCCAGAACGATTGAAGGAACTGACGACACGCCTGCTCTCAGGGCGCATCGAAGATGTACCGATCTGCTTCAGTGATCTTGAAACGCTCGCCCACAAGGCACAGTGGGTGACCCTGCCCGCCACAAGGGCAATAGGTAGCACTCAACAACAGTCCGATGCAGCCCTTCTCCTTCAGGAATCCACCGACTTCAGTGATCTGACAGCTGCACAGGAACAAGAACTCGATGACATCCCCCTTGCTCAACTTCGCGACCGCCTGTGGAGCAGCCACTCACTTCGCGAACAAGCAGAGGTACTGGAGTTACTCAAACGTCAACTTGGCAATCGAGCCATTCTCAGCGGGCCTCAAGGTACACCTATCAAACTCATCAATTTGCTGGAGGAGATTTACCACCGGGGGCTGAGCCAGGGAGATTGGAATGTGGCGCGCCGCTGTGGGGGTGCAATGGGGCTTGTCCATCCTCAGCTTGAGGATGCTGTGATCGACCTGCTCAGCCGTCAAAAGCAAGTGGTGGTGGGAAGGAATTACACCAGCGATTCCCGCCTGAGCTCCCCAGCCTCAAGCCCAGCAATCGCCGCTCTGATTGAACGCACCTGCGGCAGTGATGGACGAGAACGCATGCTCCAACAGGAATTGTTGGTAGCTCTTGATGGCCTCGCCCGTCGAGAGCCAGAAAAGCTAAAAGGCACCTTGACATTGCAACTGGGCCAACTGCTGCTGCTACTTACCTCAGAGCTGGCAGCTGAACACCAACTCAGCCAAGACGAAGCCTTCGAAACCTTGTGCAGTGAAGCGCCCCATGCCATCAGCTTGCGCCTCCAGGCCTTGCTGAATGATGTCGATCACGCCAAGGAAGCTCTCCAGCGACGAGAGCTATTGCATTTGCGAGGTCGTGTGCAGTGGACTGTCCCTGAGCCCCTCGAGGAACGGCCTAGCGGTAGCGACTGGCTACAACATCGAAAACGGTTGGGCTCTCTCCAACAAGTCCCAAAGGATTTTTATGCCGGAATCTGGTCTTTGCTTCACCACTGTCATGGATTGGTGATTGGTGACAAGTTAGAACGTCGTAACCGCCTGAACAGTGCTTTAGTCCTTGAAAAAACTCCAGGAGAACGCAACTTTGCGATTCAAGTGGAGCATTTATTGAGCCGGATTGAAGCTGCTGAGTACCGCCAACTCTGCACGGAAAGCCTGCTCTCTCTGATGGCGTTTGCCATGACTAATCCTGACATGAGATTTGAGGACGACATCGCCCTGGACGTGGTGATTGGACATGCCGTCCGCGTGGGCTGGCAAAGCACACATCCCGATCAAGACCTCAGCAGTTACGGCCACCATAAAGC
>WTGE01000352.1 GCA_011525445.1 Synechococcus sp. CO36386bin_37 | reverse complement strand
CCCATAAACACACCATTGCCGTTATTGCTGTTGATTTCATGCCCCATTCGAGAGATTCTTCTGGACGGGCTTATACCCCGAAAGGACTAGATGCTGACTCCCAAATGCCAAGCCATCAGCCTTTCCCACTCTTCATCAACCTGGAGAGGCACCATTTATTCCGATTCAACCTCTGCAGCGACTTCACTCCCCAACTCATTAATGGTGAGTGCAATGAACAGCTCCTGATGGTCGGACAACCACACCATTACATACGGGTCTACCGCTCCTTACTCAGCTGTATCTGTACAAGAATGTATTTGTTGAGTCATGAGGGAAACTGGGCCTCTGAGGAGTGAAAACCTCAGGGGTTTTTTGTGGCTGCTCGTTCTTGCAAGGTGCATTTGGCAGGAATACGATTCAGAATCAGTCACAGCTCACCCATCCGCAAACAAGAGAATGATGCACTGAAAGCAAGACGGTTGGGAGGAGTGAGACCCCCCACATGTATTGGTCCATCGTTTCTCCCAATGCAGACCAGAGATAGAATTAGTTCCTATGTATATTTGATATATTCGGGTCGCGTACCAAAAGAAAGTATCAAGTTCTCAATGCCAATTCCAGCAAGAAACATAATTTGCTCCCCGGAATTATCAGTAAACATACTGCCGCCATCGATTTGTTTCCAGACACCATCCAGATCGATTTCAATTTGATCTTCCTCTATTGAAAAATCCTGAATCACAGCATATCCAGCGCCCTTCACTCCAACAAAAGTATCAGCTCCTTGATCTCCATATACTTCACCCTGAGAAACAACAATACGGTCATCATCTTTCCCTCCTCGATAGATTATGTTGGCAACACCAGTTATAAAGTCTTCTCCTTTATTACCATTTACAAGACTATTTTCGATTGCATTAGACACTTCAAAGATGTCGTCATCGCCTCCGCCAAGAAATTCTCCACTTCCTGAAAGCAACTCAAAGACATCATTTCCTGCTTCACCATTGTAATAATCACCAGAACCACCATTTACCTCGAATATATCATTTGCGTTGCCGCCGAGATAAATACTGTTCAGGCTCTTATCAACAAACCATACGTCATATCCGCTGCGGCCAAGATAGACACTGTTGAGGCAGTTGTTAATGAAGTGGACGTCATTTCCTGTGCCAGAATCAACAAAATTAACTCCACCGATGAGTTCAATCATATCATTGCCTTCATTTAGGTAAACATTAATATTTTTTTGATTAATGAGAATGTCATCTTGTCCCGTAAATTCCTCAGCCGAAGCGTCTGCAAAGCTATTCAGTGAATCGATCGGTATTGGAATCAATTCATCTTCAACCTTAAATTGAAGGCTCATGCACATCAACATCGATTAATTACAACTATAGCGAAAGATCCAAATCGACCATAGGGTTTGAGTCTTCAGCCTGCTCAGGTGAAATCAGTCTCCAATCCCGCTTTCTCGTCTTCTGCAAGTTCTGTTCATACCCTCTCTGCTTAGGTGGCTTCACTTCTTCAGGAGAGCTGGTGCAACATTGGGTACCACCTCTGAACTCCCTAATCACTTGAACGCCGCTGCTTTAGATCATGAGTTCATTCATATGATTCGTTCCTATGCATATACAATGCGAAGCTATATTCAAAAAGATAAATTACATACGAGATTTCTGAGGGGTTATCAATCCCACATAAGCCGAGTTTGATTGGTTACTTAAAATATGCTGCTGGGTGCTAACACCCTCTGGTAATTCTACGTCCCAATCTATGGTTTATTTTCCTATCCGAAGGGATTGATGCCAATCCCCTGTGTTTCTCATTACTTGCTACGTCTTGAGAAGCGGCTGGAAGTCATGCGAGGAAAGCCATAATCACAATCGTGAACTCGTTCGGCATGCAATTGAGCTTGATTGAAATCGATCGTGTGGCGCTCCTCTTTTAAAAGCCTGCTCGGGTAGGTGCTTTTGGCTTTGGTGTCTGGTTCTCTAAGCGAGTTAAAAGTTCACTCCCAGCTGTCAAGCCATCAGCCTTTCCCCCTGCTCATCAGCGAACAGAGGCAACAGCCATTCGGACTCAACCTCTGCAGCGACTTCCCTCTAAAGCTCATCAATGCCGAGTGCAAGCCAACACTTGTAGCTCACAGCATCATTAGCTCTCAGTGCCATCAGAAGCTCTTGCAGCAGAGACATCGCCATCTTCGTTTCTAGGGACATTGGGCGGAGGCAACTGCTTAAAGCATTCCCCGCAAATAAAAAACACCGCTCATAGCGGGACTAAGTATTAATTAGTGTCAGTCGTCGGAAGGCATTTAGGCGTGATTGGGCAGTGATTAACGAAATAAAAAGCCCCTGCATTCCTGCAGACCCCAAGTGGAAGTAAAGTGGTTAGCCAGTGGAGCAAGTACAGTTAGCGATATTTACTAGTCCAAGAAAGTTCATCCCGATCCGGCAACTTATCGCACCCTGCTGCATACCACTCGACGATACTTGGAAGAAGACAGTACCAAACGTCGTGCACCCGCACATCCCGATTGCTTGGCGTTGATGTTAAGGCATTGATTACAGGCATTTGCTGAACATCTTTGCGTTGCGCTGTTGTAGATGCACCACCAAAACGTACTTTAAGGTCTGCTGACACGCGAGTGTCGAATGCTTCGTCATAGGAGATGTTGACCCCTGCTGTGACTCCACTGGTCATTTCATAAGCCAAGCGTCCACGCACACCGGAGCCATCAACTTCTTCTTGATCGCGGTGTTGGTAGTAATAACCAGCTGATGCTTTCAAGACTGGAGTAATGAAATAACCAGCATCTAATCCATAGGTGTTCAACGCGCCGCCTTGATAAACGCTGTTGAGCTGAGCTTCTTTTTCACCAACAGGAACTAAGG
>WTGE01000444.1 GCA_011525445.1 Synechococcus sp. CO36386bin_37 | reverse complement strand
AAAAACATGCGGATGGCGAGACTTGAACTCGCAAGGCCGAAGCCACACGCCCCTCAAGCGTGCGTGTCTACCAATTCCACCACATCCGCGTGGCGAAGCAGTCAAAAAGACTGATCGATGGATGAGTATACCGACCGGCCTCAAGTGGGCTGACCGCTGATACGATCCGCCCTGGCTCTGATGCTGCGGAATGCCCATCGGCAAGGTGCTGATCGCCAACCGCGGCGAGATAGCCCTAAGAATCCTGAGAAGTTGTCGTGAACTCGGCATCAGCACAGTGGCGGTGTACAGCACCGTCGACCGTTCAGCACTTCACGTGCAACTCGCTGATGAAGCCGTTTGCGTCGGAGAGGGGCCCAGCAACAAGAGCTACCTCAACATTCCAAACATCCTTGCGGCAGCAACGTCCCGCGGTGTGGATGCCATTCACCCGGGCTATGGATTTCTAGCGGAAAACGATCGCTTCGCTGAAATGTGCAGGGATCACGGCATCACCTTTATCGGACCGTCACCCCATGCCATCCGCTCGATGGGAGACAAGTCCACAGCAAAAGCCACCATGCAGTCCGTTGGTGTCCCGACGGTGCCGGGAAGCGAAGGCCTGCTCCCGAACCCAGAGATTGCCGCAGAGCTTGCCGCAGCCATGGGGTATCCGGTGATGATCAAAGCCACCGCAGGTGGTGGCGGGCGTGGAATGCGACTTGTTCCCAGCCCAGATCAGCTGGTGAAGCTTTATCAAGCGGCACAAGGCGAAGCAGATGCTGCGTTTGGCAACCCCGGCCTCTATCTCGAAAAATTCATTGATCGTCCAAGGCACGTGGAGGTGCAGGTTCTGGCTGACCGTCACGGCAATGTGGTTCACCTTGGCGAACGAGACTGCTCCATCCAACGACGTCACCAAAAACTTCTGGAAGAGGCTCCAAGCCCTGCTCTGGATCCAGAACTTCGCAAACGTATGGGTGAGGCAGCGGTCGCAGCAGCCCGCAGCATTCATTACGAGGGTGCCGGAACCGTTGAATTCCTGCTCGATCGGAATGGTGGGTTTTATTTCATGGAAATGAACACCCGTATTCAGGTGGAGCATCCCGTCACAGAAATGGTGACCGGGATCGATCTGATTGCAGAACAATTACGCATCGCCGGCGGTGATCCAATCAGCATTCAGCAGGACGACATCCAACTGAAAGGCCATGCGATCGAATGCCGGATCAACGCAGAAGATTCCCAGCACAACTTCCGTCCCGCACCAGGTCGCATCACAGGCTGGCTGCCGCCGGGTGGGCCTGGAGTCAGAGTCGACAGTCACGTTTACACGGGTTACGACATCCCTCCGTTCTATGACTCCCTCATCGGCAAGTTGATCATCTGGGCGCCCGATCGTCCCGCTGCCCTCGAACGCATGAAGAGAGCTCTCAATGAGTGTGCAATCACGGGGATTCCGACAACCGTGGATTTCCACCTACGGATGCTCGATCGTCCTGAATTTCAAGCGGGCGATGTGCACACCAAATTTGTGGAACAAGAAATGCTCTGAAGCAGAGCAGCCCGCCTCCCAACACGTGCAACTATGCGATGGACTGAGCCCGTAGAAGCACCAGCGAAAGCAATCCTTGCTGACCCACCAGCAGCTCACGAATCAGACTAAGCAAACCAACCCAAATCACCGGGGTCACATCGACACCCCCTATTGGAGAGACCACACGACGCGTCATCACCAAGATCGGCTCAGTGGGCACAGCGACTAAAGGCCAGAAACCTTTGTTGAGCTCAACCTGGGGATACCAGGTGAGCACGATGCGCGCCAGAAAGGTGAGAGTCCAGCCAGCCAACAGCAGACCAAGCGCCAAGTTCAGTGGCGGAAGGATGGCAACAAGCGTTGGCGTCACAAAGCTCTAAGCAAATACGGCGACATCGTAGAAAGTGGGCCCTAATCCCTAAGATCGCTCCACAAAAGCTTCTCCTTGAGCTTCCGGTTCAACCACCATGACGCCATCCCTCTCCAACTTTTTGACCAGCCTCGTCGCAGGAGCCGTGATCGTTGTGATCCCCGCCTCGATCGGGCTTTTTCTGCTCAGCCAAACCGACCAAGTGGATCGCAAACTCTGAAGACCCTTTCGCGCTCCGTAGACTGAGCTCACTCGACCGGAGCTTCGGTTTCACGCGGGTCGTTATCTGAGAGCTTTGCTGTGGTTAATGCCAGTCTGAATTGGGCCAGCATTGTTGGAATCGTGTTGGCTGTGGGTGGGGCCATGCTCTACTTCATGCGCAGCTTCAAGCCTGCTCTTGCCAGGGATTACGACGTATTTTTCGCGGCGATTGGTCTCCTTTGTGGAGGCATCCTCTTCTTTCAGGGCTGGCGGCTCGATCCGATTCTTCAGTTTGGGCAATTCCTGCTAGCGGGAACGACAGTGTTTTTTGCCTACGAAAGCGTTCGCCTTCGCGGGATTTCAGCAGAACAGGCCCGTCGATCAGCCTATTTCGACGATGAACCCGACGGAACCAGCCCCGTTGGTGGCTTACGAGGTGGATATGACGATCCCTACGAACGTTTTGATGAACCGCAGCCGATCAGACGACGCTTCGGTTCACAGGACCCTGACGAGGAAGAGAGGCCCGAACGAGATTTCTATCGCCCACGCAGAACATCGAGGGCAGTGATTCCAGAGCAAGCAGCCAGCCGTAGGCGACAACCGCCTGAGCCGTCTTCAGATTGGCCAGAGGACCTTGAGCGAAATCGTCGCATGGCCCGCTTTGGTCGCAATGAAGAGACGGCATCAAGCGGTCCGAGCTTCGGAGAGCGACGCGCTCAACGCCAAGATCAGCGCCGGGGCTCCAGACCTAATCCTGTGGCCTCTTCCTCCAGGTTTGAACCCTCATCAGGTTCCTCCACAGCGCAAAC
>WTGE01000469.1 GCA_011525445.1 Synechococcus sp. CO36386bin_37 | reverse complement strand
ATCAGATCAAGAGGGGTCTCAAGCCGTTTGCTGCGCAGCTGGGCCAACTGCTCCATCGACATCGGCCCTGTACCGGTGTGCAGCACTGATTGCGCTGGACCTCCAGGCCGGAAATCGGCATGGGTCGCCACATGCACACGGTCGTAACGCTGATCAGCGGCACCATTGAGCAGAACCTGGGGTGAAAACTCCTCGTTCAGATATCGATCAGCACCCGTGGAGGCACCAAGCTGTTCCAGCTCCTGGGGAACAAGCGGCAAGGGCGCCAGAGTTTC
Source organism: Synechococcus sp. CO36386bin_37 (assembly GCA_011525445.1). The sequence goes on along the minus strand of WTGE01000469.1, from coordinate 2,625 downwards.
AAATTCTGAGGCGCCAAGTGCAAGCTGGGCTCCTGAATCTGACTGAAATGGCGACAATGGGGTGAGGGCAAGGGAAGGTGTAAGTGCGAAGGCGTACTTTTCGCCGAAGAAGCTGCTTCCGTCACTGAGTGCAGCGAAGGGAACAGCTTGCAAGCCCTGATCCGCCGCAATCAGCAGAGTTTCCACATCTTGGCCTTGAAGCGATTCCAAAATGGGGGCCACAAGCAAGGCATGCAGCTGGCGCGATGGCGAGGCCGGGTCATCCGTGGCCAGAGGCTCCTGCCGTGACAACTGCCGATAGAGAGCCTTGAGCAAGCCGCCAAATTGGGCTCGGTTCAGCGGAACGCGTCGTGCCTCCACGGGCGCATCCGATCCGACCAAAGTGAGGTCGAGAAAAGCATCCTCGTTTTGACCATTGGTTGCCTGGAGAAGCTCCGATCGCGCAAGGGGTTCAAGCAGGGCACCAGATTGAGTTACCCCAGCGGCACTAGCGAAGAGTTGATCGCCACCACGCCGCATGAAGGTTTGGGCTGCAAAGTCTTCAGCCAAGTAAGGATTGGCAGCTGCAGAGGCATTCAGCTGTTGAAAGTCCTCGGAAGTCCGAAAAGCAATCCCCGTTCCATCAACATCAGTGGCGCCCAAAGCAAGCTTTGTGAAACGGACCTGAAGCACCGCAGGATTGACAACCAAACCTTCACTCTGAACACGACCCAGAACGTTTTTCAGATCTTCCACGGTGGGAGTTGACGGAAGAATCGCTTGGTCGCTTTGGTCGAGTCCGAGAAGAGTTGCGGTACGAGTCGTGGCAGCTTCGTCGGACTGTTGCAATTGGGCAGCCGCTTGCTCTGGAGCAACCGTCTGAGTACTCACAGACACCAACGGAGCCTGCGGAGTGACTGAGGCTGTAGTCGCCGAGGAATCGCTGGAACTCCCAAGATCAACTTGAAAACCGGAACCAACACTTTGCGACTGAGCTGTTGTCGATCCCCCCGCATCTGATGTTGAAGAACTCGAATCGGTGATAGATAAAGAGGAAGCGGTGGCGGTCGTTTGATTAGCAGGAAGAAGCGCGACGGTCTCAGCGACCGCATCCACAAGCTCTTTGTCTATCTCAACCTTGGGCTGATCTGTTTCTTGTTCTGGTTTCGGTTCGGTATCCGTTTCGCTCAAAGGCTCTGGCATCGGATCATCGACTGGACCATTTGGCTGCTGAGGGTTATTGCCTGTGCCGCTTGGTTGCTGAGGAGTATTGCCTTCAGATCCATTGGCACCAGCAGTGCTGTTTCCGCCACCACCTGATCCACCACCGCCGATAACAACAGCAACACCACAGCGATTTGATGCACCTGCTCCGATGCAGTTTGTGGTACTAGCAGCAGGCAATGCTGTCTGTACATCAAGATTACCGGCAATCACATTAGTAGCACCGTCGTAATTGATATTTGCTGTAGAGAGAAACCGGAGCGTCCCCTCGCCGGCCTTTGCAAAAGCCCCACCTACAGTCCCCAAGACAGAGTCACTCCACTCCAGCGTATTTGCTCTGCCAACGCTTATCCCACCGCCATTAGGACCAAGAAGAACATCAACATTGTCGACAGTTTCAGAAGCATCCCTACGCAGCAAAGAATTGTTATCCAGATAAAATAATATATGCGAAAATGAAGTGGCTATGTTTGCATCCATTTCCCCGGACTGATTCATCCAAATTGTTCCACCTCCCAACGAACTCAACAGGTCAACCGCCAAGGAATCCTTAAATTCAACAACACCTGCTCCGGTTTGCGTGAAATCACCATAAGAGACTGTGGGATTCCCATCTTTTAGGTTCAACTTACCATTAACTACTAAGTCACCATTTCCAACAAAAGAGAGGTTAGAACCTCTTGCGCTAATGCCCAGATCTACAGCAACAGCATTTCCCCCAGGCCTCTGAAGCGCAAGCTGACCAGCCACTACATCAATTGTTGAACTTGATCTTAGCAACACAGGCTGGGTGATTTCATTGCTTCCCGCGACACTCCGCAATATTCCACCATTTAACTCAATATTTTCAGGAAGGATAACGCCACCTGAAAGCTCCAAAACCGCACCTGAATCAGCCCGTGTAAACGAAGAAGTTCCCAAGGCATTTGAAGATGTAGACCGTAGCGATCCCGCTTGAATCGTTGTATTACCAGACCAAGCATCAGCAGGGTTGGCAGGAAGGTTTCCGGAAAGAATCAATCGTCCAGAACCAAGCTTTATTAAGTTGCCAGTACCCTCAAGAGTGGCCGCGAAAAATTTATCGGTTTGCGTTACATCTCCGACCGAAACTGACATGTCCCCCCTGAGATCGAACGTGATATCAGAAGCCGCGGCCACGTAACCAGTATCAGCAGACAAGGAAAGCCCACCAGGGCCGACCGTGATGCCTGAATTAAGTTCGATATAACCACTTGCATTTAAAGCCAAAGATGTCGTGGAGTTTGATGTCGAGTAATCAAGCGGAGCACCAGACTGCCAGGTGATATTTCCGGCTTCTGTGTTATCACCAGCAGGTCCGGTCCGAATCGCAACACTGACGTTGTTTGATAACGCGGAATCAATATCAGCAACATTCACAAAGGATTCAGAGCTACTTGATTC
>WTGE01000290.1 GCA_011525445.1 Synechococcus sp. CO36386bin_37 | reverse complement strand
GACATATTTTCGAAGCTCACAGTGAGCAGGTCGTCTTTGACCAACTCCCCATTCCCATCGAGGAGCTCGGGGTGAATGGTTTTCAAGCCCGTGCGATCACGAATGACTCTGTTTGCACGTGTTTGATGAGCCCTGGCGCTCCAGCCTTGGCGCATCTGCATGAAGGCGCAGCCCAGCAGCCCGAAGAAAGCGATTGCGTATAAAACGGCAAACATCACATCCCCTGATGACAGCATTCATGCTGCCGTGACTCATCAGCTGCTGTGGTTCGGTTTCCCCCTACGGCGTTGTCCCGCGATTGATGTGGTGACGGCCAGCACTCTGTGACTATTGAAACAAGGCTCCTGCACCTGATTCATGAGGATCCGCATTTTGCTCGTTGCAGCTGCGCTCGCTGCGATTGGCCCAAAGCTGCGTTCTCACCCATGTGCTGTGTGTATTAGGCAGCTTTCCCTTTGATCACCTGCAAGAAGCGGCGCCATGTCGACTGCTGTTGCGGTAACTCGGCCGGTGTTGCCTCTTGGTCTATTGGCTGCACAACTCTGATAGTCAGAGACAGGGATGAGGCCTCATCCGTTGTGGTGTGATCAGATGCGAGCTGCGGTTCTGGATTGTTTGGTGGCTTGTTGTCTTGGTCGGGCTCAACGAAGGCTGGCTTGGTCCGGGTACCCCCTAGCCATGAGCCGTTGAGAAGGTACGTCTGCACCATGGGGCTTTGGTCGGAGCTCGTTAAAGCCGCTGAAACTGGTGGGGGAAGAGCATTCCACCGCCCAGCCTTCGCCTTCGATTGGGGTGCCAGCATCCAGGGCCTGAAGCGCATCGCTTAAGCAACCGGTAATCGCTTCAAAATTACGTCTTCCGGTCTGTGCCTCTTGCTGCAGGTTGATTTTGATACGCCCACTGTGGACTTCGAGGTGAAGAGCGGCTACTTGGAAGGCGCTAACAAGCCTTGTCAATAGAAGGGTTTTTGAGGCTCTTGCTGAGTGGTTGAACGTGGAGGACGCCCTGTCCTAGGGAGTCCAAGAAAGCCGCGGAAATGGTCTGGATCTCGTTCTTTAGGCCATTGCTGCTGCGATTCATCCAATGGTGGATGCTCTTGGCCAGCTTGCGGGATGCCTTGATCAGCTCACGCTGGTGTTGTTCCTGGCTCTTTGCCTGCGGTAGGCGCGGTCCTTGCCAATCAATAACTCAGCAGGCCCGTGATTCGTAGAGGTGGATGGCAGCGATCGCTGGATCTTGATTGAGGTGTGCTTCTACAAACCCAATCTGAAAGCAGACAAAGAGGAGACCAGCTACCCCCGTCAATCCAAGGTCAAGCGCCGTTAGGAAGCGTTCCATTGTCAGCTGTGGTTGCTCGTTCCTATCCGATCAGAAATGGATGGCGTGCCCTGCGACCAACCTCACACCTCCAAGTGACCCTGGTCATGACCAATGCCTTTGGTTTTGGTGATGGTGTGGAGGTCGAGGGGTGATGTTCCGATTGGTTGGGCTAGGCAAGGAGGCCCCAATTGAGAACCACCCCTAGTGCTCGGCATTTCATCAGACCAATAGAGAAAGCCCTGGTTAATCAGGCCAGAGCGCTTGATGACGGGGTCATCCACAACCTCGCAACCGCTTTCTAATGGAGAGCCTTCAGTTATTTAGTGCTCTTCTGCTGATGGTTCGCTGAGGCTTGGCTTGGCAGCTTTCTGAGCTTTCCCTTAAGCCGTTGTGGTCGTGCGATGCAGAAAGGGAAGCGTCACCAGCAGGGTGCCAGTACTAAGACTGAAGCTTGGATACGCGTGCGGTCCTTTGCGTTCACCAACCAGTCCATGGCTTCGCCTGCGCTGGCTTCTTCTCATTGTTGAAGGACTGATCTATTCAGAGGTTCAGCAGCCATTCACTCCTTAGAGGTGGTGGTCAATCATCAATGCCAGTGACAGTGAAGAGGTTGAGAAGAAAAACTATGAAATTCATTGCTGTTGTCGCTGGTGCCTGTTTCGCTTTTGCCGGGGCCAATGCCAAGGCTGCACCGGACTTGCATCGCCCTGGCGGCACACCCCAGTCTCATCGTTGGCACTAAGCAGAGTGGAAACGTTTTTTAATCTCACTACAAGCCTGAGGGTCCGCCATCTCAGCACTAGAACAATGACCTCAATAATCCACAGCTCCTATCTCGGCGGGGTGTAGCGAGGCCACAGAAATTTCTGACAGTTTTCATGAAGCACTCAGTTAGCTCTCACTTGTCAAATCCTTCTCAACGGTAATTTTCATACCCTGCTTAGGTCTGAATCAGGTTTGTTCTGCGTATCAGTTTTTGACGGCAAACAATTTGATGGCAAGTGGTTTGACAACCTCATTGAGGCAATGGCTTACCTGGATGCATGCGTCGCAGACGAGGCCTGGAAGGATATTCAGTTGCAGCGGTGGACCGAGGAAGACCTGCAAGAGTTCATGGAGCAAGGCATGGGCTCAGCGAAGAACAGGCTGAGGTTGGCTGTTAACAGGCTTGGGCTTTGACCTAGTAGGTGCTGCTGGGCACCCTCGATTCAGTGATGCCAACGATGGCCAGGTTGGTAAGGAGCCTGCTTGCGCGTTGATGAACATCTGCCCCAGCTGGACTACCTAGAGCCTTTCCCATGGCCCTGAGCCTGAGCCGGAGGAGCTCAGCAGGTGGAGTTGATGACGCCCAAAACCCAGTGCTGGTGGGTTCACCTGCTTTTCACCAGAACTCTTCTAGCTGCTAACCAAAGGCTGACCAAGGGATCACAAAGCCAGCGGAGATGGTGCAGGTGTCCCTGAGAGATCCCACAACTGACTTCAGCCATGACCCGCTACCAAAACACCATCGCAGCTGCTTTCAGCGGAGTTGCTGTGCTGTTGGCTCCAGCCCTCGCTGTTGCAACTCTCGTCACTGCACCAGTA
>WTGE01000474.1 GCA_011525445.1 Synechococcus sp. CO36386bin_37 | reverse complement strand
GTCCCTTGAGCAGGTGCGGCTGCAATGGCAAGGCCTGGGGTACTACTCCCGGGCCCGTCGTTTGCATGCTTCAGCCCGGAACTTACTGAAGCAAATTGGTCCCGATGCGGTTGGAGATTCACAACACTGGCCAAGGGATCTGGAGGTCTGGTTGGCATTGCCGGGGATCGGCCCCAGCACCGCTGGCGGGATTCTCTCCTCGGCTTTCAATCTCCCGATGGCGATCCTGGACGGGAATGTCCGCAGAGTTCTGGCCAGGCTGCGGGCCCATCCGCGCCCGCCGATGCGGGATCAGCAGTTGTTTTGGAGTTGGAGTGGGGCTCTGATCCAGGCTGACCCAAGACGGGCCAGGGATTTCAATCAGGGTCTAATGGATCTGGGTGCCACGGTGTGCACGCCCCGGTCACCGAATTGCCTTGACTGTCCTTGGCAGATGCAATGCGCTGCTTACGCTGCTGGCGAAGTGGAGCACTACCCCGTGAAAGACGTTTCTCGAGCCGTGCCTTTTCAAGTGATTGGTGTAGGGGTTGTGATCAATCCTGCAGGTGAGGTTTTGATTGATCAACGTCTGGATGAGGGTCTTCTTGGTGGACTCTGGGAATTTCCTGGCGGGAAACAGGAACCCGAGGAGTCAATCAAGGACACCATCGTCCGGGAGCTTCGGGAGGAATTGGCCATTGAAGTGGCCGTGGGTGATGAATTAATCACTCTTGATCATGCCTACAGCCACAAAAAGCTGCGGTTTGTGGTGCACCTTTGCCAATGGTTATCGGGAGAACCCCAACCCCTGGCCAGTCAGCAGGTGCGCTGGGTTCACCCACAGTCTCTGGGAGAGTTTCCTTTCCCCGCTGCGAATGCACGCATCATCGCGGCGTTGTTGGATCGTTTGATGTGAGAGGAAAATGCTTCGATGCATTGAGCCTGGAAGGGATTGAAATGTTGGTTTGTTGATTGGGTTTTCAGCTTGTTCCAGTCGTCGCTGTTTGTGGCTTAAGTCGGTCAAGACAAGTGGGTTTCACCTAGACAGTAGAGTTCAGGGTCGTGCAAATGAAAAGTCCATTGTTCTGGAGATTGGTTTTGCGTGAGTGGATTATTTGCATGTTTGCTCTGCTTGGAAAGTATTTTTTGTGAACGTTGTTATTGTTTCTGCTTTGACAGTGCGTTGAGACTTAAGAGTGGGTTTGCGTGAAAAAGTTCGATGGCCGATATGTTTTGTGCTTAAAGAGATTTGCGGGCAGGCTTCTTCCGCTTTTGCCTTCATTGCCTTCCTGAACAAGTTTCTATGTGGCCAAAGAGTCTTGATGAAGTCAGCCTGAGGTGATTCAAACTCAGGTTATGACCAATCTCACAACCGTGCCTCCGCGAGTGCTTTGCCTGGGTGAGGCCTTGGTGGATCGTCTGGGCCCGCTGGGAGGTGATCCGGCTACGGCCGCTCCTGAATCTTGTGATGATCGATTAGGCGGAGCACCCGCCAATGTGGCCTGTGCTCTCGCTCGCTTAGGCACTCCGGTTGGCCTGATTGGTCGTCTGGGTCAGGACGCGATTGGTGCCGCATTTCGTGAACTGTTTCGGCAGAGGGGTGTTGCGATTCAAGCTCTTCAACAGGACGGAATTCATCCCAGTCGGATTGTCTTGGTTCGTCGCCACGCCGATGGAGAAAGGGTGTTTCAGGGTTTCGTTGGGGATCCAATCCTTGGCTTTGCTGATCAGATGCTCGATCGTGCTGAATTGGAAGCGGTTTGGCCGGTTGTCTCTCAGCAGGCTCGCTGGTTGTTGGTTGGCACGATCCCGTTGGCGACGCCGGCTTCGGCAGAAGCTCTGCAGTGGTTGTTGGCTCAAGTGAAGGCTGCTGATCTTTCCCTGGCTTTGGATGTGAACTGGCGTCCCACGTTTTGGGATCCCCTGGCGGATCCTGCTGCGGGGCCGACCACCGATGCAGCTGCTCTCGTTCAGCCCCTGTTGGAGAGCGCTGCCTTGATGAAATTGGCTCGTGAGGAGGCCCTCTGGTTTTTTGGCAGCGACGACCCTGCTGCGATTGCGGCGGGTTTGCCCCAACACCCTGATGTGGTTGTGACCGATGGAGCCAATCCCATTCGCTGGTGTATCGCGCAGGAATCGGGGAGCATGTCAGTGTTCCAGCCACCTCAGGTGGTTGATACCACTGGGGCTGGTGATGCCTTTACCGCTGGGTTGCTGCACTGCTGGAATAAGTCTGTGAGCGAGAGGTTGCGTTTTGCGGCTGGTTGCGGAGCCCTCGTCTGTGGTGGTGCCGGAGGCATTGACCCACAGCCTAAGGAGCGGGAAGTCTTGGCTTTCCTCAACTCCTGATCATGTGTCCCAAACTTGCTTCGATTGTGACCTAAAGCGTTGTAATCGGCTCTGGATTTTCGATGTCGTAATCGATGATCTCGGCAGGTAAACCCCTGAGGGACTCCTTGGGATAGACCGTGAAATCCTCGACGCGTTTGAAGAGGGGTAAGAGCACCCTCGCGAGAGCGTTTGGCGCACCGTAAAAAAAGGAATGGTGACCGAGGAGGAATTCCGTGGTCCCCGCCCCGGATTCACGATCGTTTGCGCTGAGGAAATGGCGCATGGTCACGCGCTCTTCCGCTGTCAGTCCTGGATGTGCCATCACGGGAAAGTCTCTTTGCGCTGCGATCAGCCCGGCTTTGCGCCAATCGATTCTGGAAAGGGTTTGGATCAGGCTTTGGCGTTCGTTGCTGAAGTCAACGCAGGTGAGTTGCCGTTCCTCAATGGCCATGACGTCCTGGATGCAATGGCGCTGCAGCAAGCGCCATTTGGTCCGGGCGTCGTCGTGCACAACCAGTGAGCAAAGTCGTGTGCGCTTGTAGGAACTGATCAGTACTGTATTGGACTGATTACGCCCCAGGAACTGAAACAGGAATTG
>WTGE01000196.1 GCA_011525445.1 Synechococcus sp. CO36386bin_37 | reverse complement strand
TTTCTGGAATGCACTTCGAGGATGGATAAACGCCCTTTGATGTCTGGAGCATCAACAGTGACTTGACGATCGAAGCGTCCCGGACGCATCAACGCCGAATCCAGAACATCAGGCCTATTCGTTGCGGCCAGAATGATGATTCCACTGTTTCCTTCAAAACCATCCATCTCCGTGAGCAGTTGGTTGAGAGTTTGTTCCCGCTCATCGTTACCACCGCCGATACCAGCACCCCTTTGACGCCCAACAGCATCGATCTCATCAATGAAAATAAGACAGGGACTATTTTCCTTAGCTCTCTTAAACAAATCCCGAACACGGCTGGCACCCACGCCTACAAACATTTCAACGAATTCTGAACCTGAGAGAGAAAAGAAAGGAACTCCAGCTTCACCAGCAATCGCCTTAGCAAGAAGAGTTTTTCCAGTACCGGGAGGTCCAACAAGCAGAACACCCTTTGGAATTTGAGCGCCAACGGAGGTAAATCGCTCAGGTTGCTTCAAAAAGGTGACGACTTCCTGAAGATCCTGCTTAGCTTCACTAACTCCAGCAACGTCATCAAATTTCACTCCAGTATCAGCTTCCATAGCAAATCGAGCCTTTGTCTTGCCGAATTGCATCGCCTGGCCTGGACCCCCAGGCATTGAATTGGAACGACGGGCTAAGAAAATTAAGGAGCCAATCAGCAGAAGTGGGAAGAGAAGATTTCCAAGGATCCCGAGTGCTGGAGGCGCCGTTTTCGGTGGATGAATATCAAAACTGATTCCTTCGTTTTTAAGGGTGTTGATCAATTCAGGCGCCAATCCTGGCAAGTCCACCCGCAACCTTTGAACACGATTGTCCAAATCAGGATCAACCGCTTCAACGACAGCATTACGACCACCGTCGTAGATATCGACAGCCGTAACTCTGCCTGCCTCGACGTAATCAAGAAAGCGTCCGTAGCTCATTCTTGCCACAGCGGCATTTCTGGGAGCAACGGTCGTCCCACTGGCCGATGTGTTGCTGCTACGGAGGTTGCTGAGAGCTCCGCTACCCACAAGCTGCCAGACGAGCAGCAACGCAACGCCTAAGGGAAGAATCCAGAGGGCTATCTGACGCCATCGTTGATTCATGGACTCACCGTAAGTGACAAGACTGTAAGAGTTTCCTTACCAAAACCGCCGTTTCAGATGGTGTGAATTAGAGGCTTCTCAGGGCGACGATCGGATCCAGTTTCGCGGCACGCTGGGCCGGCACGACTCCAAAAAACAGGCCAATCGACCCCGATAAACCCACTGTGACCAAAATCGTTGAAGCCCCAATAGCCGCAGGCAGGGGGGAGAACAGAGCCACCGCTGTGACTGTGCCAAGACCGACGGCGGTGCCGATGAGTCCTCCAAGGCTTGACAGAACAAGGGATTCGACCAAGAACTGTCGCAGGACGTCGGAGCTGCGAGCGCCCAACGCCTTGCGCAGGCCAATTTCTTCGGTTCGCTCACTGACCGAGACCAACATGATGTTCATGATTCCAATCCCTCCAACGAGCAAAGAAACCCCACCAATGGCTGCCAGCATCAGTGTTAATCCTCCAGTGATGGTGCCAACGATGGTGAGAGCATCTTTCTGAGATCTCACAGCAAAATCATCTTTTCGCAAAATGCGGTGGCGTTGCCTGAGCAGATTGGTGATTTGAAATTTGGCTGGTCCCGTACTTTGTTCATCTCTTGCCTCAACGCTGATAAAACTGAGACTGACGCCATAAGTTGGATCGCGCCCTGTCAGACGGCTCACCATCGTGGTGAGCGGAATGTAAGCATTTTCATCCTGGTTGGATCCGAAGACAGCACCTTTGGGCTCCATGACCCCGATCACGCTGAAACGCTGATCTCGGATCCGAATGGTTTGACCAACGGCTGATCCTGACGGGAATAATTTGTCCCTCAGGTCGGGGCCAATCACCACCACAGTCCTTGCACTCTTTTCATCATCTGAGCTGATGAATCGGCCTCGAGCCACCTCAAAGCTTCGAACAGGCAGGAATTCGGGTGTCACTCCTGAGATTGAGGCGCTTGTGCTTCGCGATCCAGCCTGAACCACCTCATTCGCAGAAATCTGAGGTGCCACTCGCTTCACGCTGGGAACCTGAGCTGCAATGGCGGCGGCATCCTCCAGAACCAAAGTCCGAGGAAAGGCAACTCCCTGACGGCGGGTGTCATTACTGCCGGGAACAACAAACAAGACGTTGGCGCCCAGGCTGCTGAGTTGATCCTCGGCCAGGTTTTGAGCTCCTCGACCGACCCCAACCAGGGTGATGACCGAAGCATTGCCAATCACAATGCCCAACATGGTGAGCAAACTGCGTAACCGGTTCGACCTCAGCGTGGTCAGGGCCATGCCGACGGTGTCGGCAAGAGGCAGTTTACTGGCCATAACTTGATGAGACCAAACTCAGAGCATGGTGTCTGATTTTGATGATGTGTTGCTGCTGGTTCCTCGATGAACAACACCATCCCTGACGTGCAAGGTGACAACTTCTCCCTCCCTTAAATCACGCGTAGCGTTAGCCACACCTGTGATCACCGGAACACCGAGACGCTTCGCGATCTCCGCCGCATGGGAATCATGGCCTGATTGTTCTGTAATCACGGCTGCAGCATCGCGGATGCCATCGAGATACTCGTCGGACGTGTCGTTTGCCACCAGAACGTCACCTTCCTCTAGGCGTGCACAATCACTGGCGGACTGCGCGATCCGCACTTTGCCGCTGATGGTGCCGCTGCCGATCCCTGTTCCTCGCCCCACGACTGCGCTCACAAGCCCCACTTTGATCAGATCTGTTGAGCCACTGACCCCTGCCAGTGTTCCTGCCGTTTGCACACAGAGATCGCCATCTTTCAGCACACCGATGTCCTGGGCGTGAGACATCGCC
>WTGE01000046.1 GCA_011525445.1 Synechococcus sp. CO36386bin_37 | reverse complement strand
CGTGTTGAGCACAGCTGGGGACAGATGGGCTGAGGTGTCCACACCGCGGCTGGCGCTGTGACGAAGGTGGGCCATCTGGGCCACGGTGAGGGCCTGGCGCTTGAGGATGGAGCGCTGAGTGAGGGTGAGAGCGAGAGGGGACATACAAGTCTCCACAGCGTCCGGGTCCCCGTTGCATGGCCCGGATCGAACTGCACCGGCCTGATCCGACCGGTCAACGTGGGTCGATAGTAGCGAGAAAACAGCGCCAAGCCAAGGGACAGCTCCGATCCCAGCGCAGCTTTGCAGCATGGGATCAGGGGGGGCATGATCTTGAACGAGGCCCCGCACCGGTCAGAGAGCGGCGAAGCCTTTTTGCTCGAATGACACTCTTTAATGTTGAACTGAAAACTGCGTGATCAACCCGAGAACATTGTGATCGCTGAAGTTCCCTTGAGGAGGAAACTTGATAAACCGCCAAGGGGAAATGAATCGTATTGACCAATTCCCTGCTGTCGAACAGTCAATCTCTTTTGATACCCCTCCAGACTGTTTGAACATCAGAGCTAGACAGACTTAAAAAGTAGAGACGCGAATTCTATTTTGATGAGAATCGCTTGCTAAGGAGGAATTGCTGATCGATGGCGATCTGATTGATGGTTTTCAAGCCTCCTTGTTCAACATTCCCAACAAGCATTCTTTGACTGTTTTCGACTCAGACGCTGAGCCTGCTTGATCATTGATCCTGAACAAGGTCTTCAGACAAGACTCCCGGAACAAGCACCAGCAGAATGAATGGAACGGGATGTTTCATGAGGAGCTATCGCTCCAGAACTGACATGAATGGCTCAGAACTGCTCATCACATTGAGAGAAGGCGTCAAGCCAACCGTTGCGGCACATTCAGAATGGAAGCCAGCGCCATGACGGCATGGATCGTTCCCGGTTGTTGCGAGAACAGTTGCGCCGGTGGTTGCAGGCGGGGCTGATCGATGCCGATGTCGCCGAAGCGATTCAGCGATGGGAAGAGTCCCAACCCAATCCCCCCAAGCCTGCATCGGCGCGCGCTTTGGCCGTGCCCATCCGTGTGTCGATCCTGCTGGGTTCCCTGCTGCTGGCTGCTGGCTTGCTGCTGTTTGTTTCAGCGCACTGGGATCTGATGCCACCGGTGTGGCGGGTGAGTCTGCTCCTGTTCATCGTGATCGCCCTGCACGCCGGTGGTGCCTGGTTTGCGAAGCGTTTTCAGCTGATGTCCATGGGATTGCATGCTGTCGGCACAGTGGCTCTGGGGGCTGGCCTGTTTCTCTGCGCCCAGATTTTTCATCTCGATGTCCTCTGGTCGTTCCGCTGGGGCCTCCTGCTCTGGTCCCTGGGAGCCGCAGTCGGATGGATGCTGTTGCGGCAGTGGCCCCAGCTGGCCTTGCTCGCTCTGCTTCTGCCCGGCTGGATCAGCAGCGTGATCCACCTTGCGGTGGAGCCATTCCAATCCTCGAATGGCAACAACTGGCCTGCGGTCCCGCTCGCTGCGGGAGCCCTTCTCACCGCTTTGACGTATTTCACGGCACCTCTTCGCGCGACCTTGTCCCCAGCTCGAACGGTGTTGATGTGGGTGGGTGGTCTCGCGCTGGTGCCATCCGCTGTGACATGGGCCGTGGTGGCAACGGGTCTGGATCGGCCTGCCTGGGGACAGCCCCATTGGTTGTCGCTGCTGGTCTGGGTTGTGGTGCTGGGCTGTCCACTGACCCTGGGCTGGTGGCTGCGTCCGCATCGCTTCTGGCCACTGGCTCTGGCTGCGATCTGGATGATCCTCGATTGCGTGATTCAGGTTGAGGCGGTCCGTGTGCTGAGCTTTCTCTGGTGGGGTTCTGGAGCTGTTGGTCTGATGGTCTGGGGAAGTGCTGAATCGCGGGCTGAGCGAGTCAACCTTGGCACCGTTCTGCTGGCCACCACTCTGCTTGGTTTCTATTTCACCGAGGTGATCGCTCGTTTTGATCGATCCCTCGGCCTTCTGGGCCTTGGCCTGTTCTTTTTGATCGGTGGCTGGGGATTGAACCGATTGCGACAGGCTTTGCTTCCCAAGCTTCCTCCCCCGTCCGCGTCGACTTCTCCGATGCCATGAACAGGCATGTTCACTGGAAACCAGGCCTCCTGCTGGCTGGAGTTCAAGCCACGCTGATGCTGGCAACGGGTTTGCTGTTTTGGTTCGATCGTCAGATGAGTCCTCGCGCCTGGGTGCCCACGGCACCCGTGGATCCCAACCTGCCGATCCGAGGGCGATACATCACCCTGACGATGGAGGCGCCGTTCACTCCAATCAACGCAGAAGTGGAGCCATCCGACCTGGTTGGAACCAGGCAACCGGTGAAGCTTCGTGTTGAGAAGGATCGAGTTCTGGCTGTGCAGGTGGTTCGAGCAGGAGCCAACAAAATCTGGGGAGACATTCGGCTGGATGAGGGATCACTGATGGTGAATCTTCAGCCGGAACTGGCTTTTTTCATTCCACCCGATGTGAAGGATCCGTCCATTCGTCCGGATGGCAGCACGCTCTGGGTTGAGGTGTCACTGCCAGGTTCTGGAGCTCCGCGACCGATTCAACTCGGTCTCGAAAAGAACGGTCAGATTGAACCCCTGGCATTGCGCTGAGGCCGGCACGGAAAAAAACGGGCTGCGCCTTCTGTGTGGACGAACGCCGCGATTCAAATTGTGGGAGTCGCGTTCAAAGCTGCGTCGCTGTGAGTCGTCGTGATCGCCAGAGGGCCCAACCCGAGGCGACGGCAAAGGGAAGCGGATACAGCATGATCACGCCCGTTGGCAGAGCCCGGTCCACCATCCAGGTGGCGATCAGCGGTGCCGTCCCGCCGAACAAAGCGACCGATGTCGAATAGGCG
>WTGE01000109.1 GCA_011525445.1 Synechococcus sp. CO36386bin_37 | reverse complement strand
AAGCCAAGGGCAAGAAGCGGATGAAGGCCATGGGCAAGGTGGATGTGCCTCAGGAGGCCTTCATGGCTGTTCTCAAACTCAACGATGGTGGTGGGGGCTGATCCAAGGAGAGGAGATTCAACCTCAGGCGTTTCAAAGACAACGACTTAATGCTGTCGGAATCAGGACGGAATTCATTTTCACACTGACTTTCGCATCATCCGTTGTTGAATACTGCACGATCAGTTCGTTGCCGTCTTCGATGGAACCATCTTCGTACCGTTTGACATCAATAGTGCGCTGAATGTTGATTTGTTGGGCGTATTTAGCCTCGTCAGATGCCCAGTTCAACGTGTAGACCATCGCTGCGGTCTCGATATTATTGTTGGTGTCGTTGTCGTGCTGGCTGAAACCTTCGGGGAAAAGGCTTGCGTCACTGTCCTGGACCATGTTGAGGGCCGTGCTTTTGTTTGAACAAGACAGATTGTCACTGGTCTCAGTGAGATAACGTGCTGGAATATTGAATGTGGAGGGTTTCCCAGAGCATGATGTTGTGGTGTCACAGGCCCAGGCCACAGCTTCCCGGCGTAGCTTGTTCAGGTCTTCTGCAATCCTTGTTTGTGCCGCATCGCGCAGGCTGGCTTTGCTCAGTGAGTCCCCTGTTTGCCCCATCAGATCACCTGCTGTTCCCAGCATCATCATCAAGATGAACGAGGACACCAGAACTTCTGGAAAGCTGAAACCAGCATTATGGCGAATAATTCGAAGATGTTGTTTTTGTCCTCTGATCAGCCATCTCTGCATGGCTGTCACCTTCTCGCTGATTTAATTATCAGAGCTGAAATGAGTTATCAGCGGAACATGGACTGACGGTTTCATGAGAACTCTCTGAATATTTTGGCCAACGTCAGTCGTCGTCTTGCTGAAGATCCAGTCGCGTGTTTTGAAAGACCAGAACCTCCACTCCCTCTAGCCTTAGTGATGCGGTTGTGGATTCATCTTGAAGCGTCAGGATGCAGGTACTGGTGGTGCAAGAGGTGCCAATGCTGCCGCCAGCGCGGTCAAAATCTTCGCTGTTTCCAGGAAGAAAGACGATGTCTTGCCCACTGCCACCCTGAATGGTTGCTGATCCGAGAGTCTGAGGCTCACTCTCCCAGTCCGGCCAAGGTAGGTAGGTGTTGGTTCCGGCTCCGCCATTGAGGAGATCATCTCCTGAAGTGATGCCAAAACGGTGTCGACCCACGAGGACGTCATTGCCTGCTCCGCCTTCCAGGGTGTCGCTGCCAGGTGTGCCGAAAAGTCTGTCGTTTCCATTGCCACCGACCAGAGATGCTCCTGTATGGGTGCTTAACGCGTTGGGTGACATCCCATCCAAGACGTCGTGGCCTTCTGAGCCACGGATGGTGATGCCATCAACCAGAGAACACACAAGAACATTGTCATCTTCTTCAAGGGCTGCTTCTGGAATGCTGTAAGTGTTCTCGTTCAACATATCTTGTGTGAGTGGAATTACATACACATAACTGTCAACGCAAGTTTCTGCTGTGCAGATTGTTGGACAGAGTGAATCATCAATGGGGTATTCATAGACAGGATTGATGCGAGACATGGCAGCTGATCCCAGAGAATGCGTGTGGGTTGATCCGGGGCTGCGGAGATGGAGGGCAAAGCGGACTTGTTTGATATCAATCTCGCCAGAATTCGTGGCGCTCTGGATGACTTCAAGTCCACCAAGTCCTTCGCTGAGGTCGAGACCATCCAGCAGTGTGTTCTGACTGATGGAACCGTTCGTCTGATAATCGCTGTCGCCGGATGCTGTGATCGCCATGCTTGGTCCACAACGGATCAGAACACCTCGCTTCGGCTGCTCTTCAGATGGGTACTGAGTCCATTCATTACGGTCGTCTTCACTCATTGCACTGAGTGCCCGAACCCCATAGAGAATCAGTGGGGCATCGCGTTGAATGTCAATCGCAATCCTTAGTTCTGATGGCTGAAGGTCGCAGTCTTGTCCAATAATTGTGTTTGATAGATCTGAAGTGTTGCTCAGAATCCGCGTGCTCAGAGATAATTCTGACTCCAGAAAGCTGGATGCACGCCGCCAGTCTTCCCGTTGTCGTTGCAATTTTTCCAGTTTCGCTGCGCTGCGCTGCTGCTGAATCATTACTTCGCCGGCTGTAAGAATCATCAACACGCCCAGGCCGGCTGCGATCAAAAGTTCCACAAGGCTGAAGCCTTGCTGTGCCGGTGCAATTGTTGGATTCCAGAGAGTGACTTTTCTCATCGGTTGTTTTGATAAGAGCAGTCTCCCTGCGCTGTAGACGCCTGACCGGCTCGGATCAGCCCCAGTGGATGCAGGAGCTTGATGCAACGCTGTTCTTGCAGGCCCGTCACCCCGATTCTGAATTCTGTGTCTCGGATGTCTCCTGGTGTTGTGCTTAAGGCAGGCTCATTCAGATGAGCCTCGCTGAGGCCGCGAAAGGAAAACAGCAAAAACAGCTCATCTGTCTCGGAAGCTGGAGACACGGTGAGGCTCGCATCTCCCTCCTGGAGACCGGTTTCGACGGTGTGAAGATTCAGGGGTCTTTCAGCACTACAGGCGTTGGAGACATCTTTGGTGGTGCTGCTTCCGGCTTCGACAGGCAAAGCAAACTGTTCATCTGTTGGAGGGGCGAAGATCGCCTTGGGGCTCTGACTCTCAATCTTGATCAAACATGGACCACCTGATTGCATGGCCTGTTTGCGCCAGGTCTCGAGGCTTCCTTGAATGGCTCGACTGATGGAAAGCAACCGTTCGGACCGCCATTGACGTTGAAACGTGATGATGGAGAAACCACTCAGGATTCCGATGATGGTCACCACGACCATGAGTTCCACCAGAGTGAAACCATCAGATCTTTTTTGAATAAGGATCACGGCTGCACCAACGACCAGCGATTGGA
>WTGE01000234.1 GCA_011525445.1 Synechococcus sp. CO36386bin_37 | reverse complement strand
AAGATTGCGACCTTTTTTGCGGTTGAGAAGGGACAGTTGAAGACGGCTCTTGAGAGTAGTCATGATTGTTAGTTGAGAGAGAAAACGGATCGGTGCACGTCGTGCCCACAGATCAATCATTCCCCCGGCAAGTGGCCGATAAAGAAGGAAACGGCTAGAGCTTTCTAAGAAGGTTCTTATGTAAAGAATGTTTTGAATCACCCTCGTCCGTTGCCATCCCTCCGGATTTGGCTGCAGTCCTCGGCCTTGCTCACGGTGATCGCTGGCTACGCCGTGCTTCTGGCGATTCATTCGGTCTTGGCCACGGCCCAACGGAACAACAACCATCAGGATCTGGCGGCTTCCATTGCCCGCCTTCTTTCCCTGCATTCCACCGCGATTGCCCCTCCCAGCAACACACAACTTCATGTGGAGCTGAAGCCTGCGGGGCCTGCCTTGGCTCCCCAGCTGCAGGAATTCCCAGGGGATCAGCAATGGTTGGTGAGTCGTCGCCGTTTGCCGGAACCGATCGACGGGTTGGATTGGCTGGAGCTGCGCCAGAACGTCACCCGTTCTCTGCAGCAGGAGCGTTTGAGTCAGTTGCTGCTGATCGCAGCAGCCGGTGTGTCGATCCTGCTCACATCCCTGTTGCTGCGTCCTGTGTTGTATCGCGGCCTGGTGATCCCTCTCAATGCCCTCGTGGATCAACTGCAGGCCCTGGAGGCGAACACCCTGGGTCAGGACCTGGTGAATGCCGAGCTACAGCCGCAGGAGTTGCGGCCGATCGTGCTCGCCTTCAATCAGTTGCAACAGCGATTGGCGGAGGCCTGGCAGCGGGAGAAGGAGTTTGTGGATGGTGCCGCCCATGAGCTGCGCACCCCGATCACCGTGATTTCCGGCCATGCGCAACGGCTCAGCCGTGACCTGCTCCCTGCAGCCACGCAGCGCTCTGCAGCTGTGATGGCTTCAGAAGCGGAGCGGATGGCCAGCATTCTTGATGCGCTCAGGGATCTGTCACGCCTTGATTCAGGTCGATTGCCTTTGCAGATCGAAACCCTGGATGCCGAGGAGCAGCTGCTGATGGCCTACGAGCGCTGCTTCGCTGCTGCTGCTGATCGCTTGCGGCTTCCGCCACCCACATCAGAACCGGTGCTGCTGTTCAGGGCCGATAGCCAGCGCCTGCAGCAATGCCTGAAGGCCCTGATCTCCAACGCCCTGCTCTACAGCCCAGGCCTGGTGCAGTTGCAGGCTGCCTTGAGCACTGATCAGGTGGTTCTGCATGTTCTGGATCATGGGCCCGGCATCCCAGAAGCGGAGCGTGAGCAGGTTCTCAGGCGGTTTGCACGGGGAGCGATGGCCGGTCCAACCCGAGGGGTGGGGCTTGGGCTGGCCCTGGTGGATGAGTTGCTTCAGGCGATGGGCGGGACGTTATCGATTCGCGATGCACCCGAGGGTGGTGCAGACCTTCAATTGCAGTTCAGGGTTGTGTCTCATCCACCCGCGCCATGAAGCCAACCCCACGAATGGTGTGCACCAGTGGGGGAGAACCCTGTTGCTTGAGTTTGCGGCGCAGATAGCCCAGATACACATCCAGGGTGTTGGGGTCGCCTACAAACGGTGCTCCCCAGACCCCTTCCAGGATCTCCTGCCGGGTTAGCACCTGGCCTGAGCGCTCCACCAGGAAGTGCAGCAGATCAAATTCCCGTTGCGACAGCGACAGTGCCTTGTCCTTGAAGCGCACAGCACGGCTGAGCACTTCGATGCTCAGGTCTCCGAGTGTGAGCGTCTCGCTTGGTTGTTCCGCTTTCTCCACCTGGCCGCGTCGGAGTCGGGCACGCACCCTGGCGTGGAGTTCCTTGAGCTCAAACGGTTTGGTGAGGTAGTCGTCTGCCCCCAGATCCAGGGCCTGCACCCGTTCGTCCAGATCGTCATGGGCGGTCAGCATCAACACCGGTGTCTGGTCACCGCTGCTGCGCAGCCGCCGGCAGATTTCAATGCCATCAAAGTCCGGCAGTGTCCAATCCAGAATGATGAGGTCAAACCGGCTCTGACGCAGGTGTTGGAGTGCCTCGGTGCCGCTGATCGCGCCGATGCAATCCGCTTGCTCACCAGAGAACTCGTCCAGCAGAAATTGCAGCAGTTCTGGATCGTCATCAACGACGAGCAACCGGGAGCGGGTCTCCTGCAACAAGGTGCTGGCACCATCTGCCTGAACCCTACGTTGATGGTTGGGGGAATGCTTGAAACCGTTGCGTTGATTCCTGTGGTTTCGCGGTTCGGCAGGCGCCCACCCTCCCAATCCGGCTTCGTGTTGCCGTTGGCGATCACCGCTTCAGCGGTGTTGTTGCTGGGCAGTGCCTCGATCCATACGCTCAGCCTCCAGATACGGGTGCGTGCGCGCGCCGCGCTTCAACACGAGGTGGGTGCTGATCAGTTGCGTTCGGCCGCGCAGGCTTTTGCTGCCGCCGCCCATGGGCCGGAGTCTTGTTTGTTGCGATGGGCTGCAACGGATTGGCCCACGGCTGCCGGCGCTTGTGTGGGATCCCAGCCCGCTGAGCTGAGGCAGGGCCAGGTTGGAGAGATGCCCTGGTCGCTTCTGGATTGGCAACCCTTCCCAATGGGTGGGCGGTTGTTGTTGCAGCTCAGAGACGGGAGAACCGGGCGCTTCCGACTGGCGCTCAATCCTGGCGGTAGCGCTGTGATCGGCCTGGGTGATCTGCAGCGCCAGGCCCGCTCCCTTCCGCTGGAGATGGAGCCATGACCTTGATGGAAGTGGTGGTGTCCACCCTGATTCTCACCCTGAGCAGTGCTGCTGCTCTGGGTGTCTGGAATCAGGCAGCGAGTGAAATCCACAGCGCCCAGCAGCTCGATGCGCTGGCGCTTGAGTTGGAGATGGCGCGGATCGCCATTGATCGCTGGCTTGAAGTGGATGCTGCGTCATTGCACGCTCTCGATTCCAGCGGTTCCGGTTGTCGTTTCCAACCGGATGTTCTCGTGCGCGCCGCCGCTGAGCGCCTGCCGCCCGGTTCGCAGTTGCGCAGCCGTTGGATCCCTGATCCGCCCAGCCATGGCCACTGGCTGGAGCTCAGTGGTTTCGTTGCCGATTCAACGTCTCCTGTCACGAGGCGTCAGCTGTTCACGCCTGCCACCTACGGCCTCTGCCCTCAGGAGGAGCAACTCCGATGACCTTGATGGAGCAGATGATGGTTGTGGTTGTGCTGGGAATCACGTCGTCGATCGCTATTGGCACGGGACGTGCGGACCGGGATCAGCTTCAGCTCGATTCGGCGGCGCGCCGTTTGCAGTTGGGCCTGAATCGAGCGCGCAGCATGGCCAGACGTGATCAGAGGCCTTGCGGAATTTCTCTCGATCAGCAGGGTTGGAATGCACCTGATCCAGATCCTGTGCCTGGTGCTTTGAGGCCGTGCACCAGCAGTGGTGTTTCCTTGCAGGAGGTGGTGGATCAGGGGCCGGTTGTGTTGCACACCAATCTTCCGGCCGTGCTGCGTGTTGCTGCCAACGGCCTGCTGCTGGATGGAGGCATTGCCGTGGTGAGTCACCAGCGCCTGTCAACAGCTCGCTGCCTGGTGGTGAGCCTGCCCCTCGGGGTGAGTCGCATCGGCTTGTATCGGCATCCACTCCCTTCGCAGGGGGCTCCCTTGCTCAGTGGCCGTTGCCGGCCGGATGACACCTGAAGCGTTGCCGATGCTGATGCGATGGCCTTACCCCCGAGCGAGAAATGGGTTCAGCTTGATTGAGCTGATGCTCTCTCTCAGTCTTGGCAGCGTGCTGTTTCTTCTGTTGATTCAATGGATCGGCGTTGATCTGCAACTGGGCAGCACGATGGCAACGCGGTTGCGTGAATCGGCGTTGCAACGTCGCACTTTGGAGTTGATTCGTGATGAATTGGCGCTGGGTTCGGATTGGAGCGTGGATCCGCAGCCCTCGATGGGTTGGCCCTGTGCCATGGCCGGTCGTCGTCCGGTCCTTGCCATCAGCTTGGAGCCCAGCAGCGAGAGCATCGCCCTCAACTCCATCATCTACAGCGTTGGCCCTGCACCGTCTCCGATTTGGCGGGGTCAGGTGTTGATGCGTTGCGGACCGGCCTATGGCCTTGATGGTGCGGTCAGGGCCGGGGGGAAGGCTCTGAATCGTGTGTTGGTGGATGGTCTGCCCCAGGATGATTCAGGGTTTCGCGCCCGGTTGGATCCCAGGACTCAGGTCTTGCACCTTCAGCTGGAACAACTGGTGGCAGGAGGCCCAGGCCGTGTGCGTTCCAACGCTGTGTTTTGACGCGATCAGAGACCAGAGATTCGGGATCGAAAGCGCTTGATGTTGTGTGGATTCGGCAATGGACAGGAATGCAGAAACGATCCTTCAACATCAGCTCCGGGTGAGGATCCAGCTCAATGGTCCAGCGAACATCTCAAGAGAACCTCTCAAGAGAAACCATTCAGCTAAAAATCATGAGAGATCTTGCTGGAAGGTTTTGATTAAAAGTAAATAATTAGGTGGTCAATAATGTGGACAGCATGCGATTGATTAAAAATTATTATTAAATGTTTTTAATGGCGTTTTGCGGAATTCTGCACAGGAGAGGGCTTAATGTTCAGCATGTTGTGCATGACTTCATGCCTTGGCCAGAGGGTTTTTATCGCTGAATGCCGGTGTCAGTAAGAAATAAACGACAACGCTAAAGGCCGCTAAAGCGAGGAAAAGGTGGTCAATCCAGCCGTTCTTCACGCCCATTCCCATGACGGCAATCCATGAGTTTAGGCTGATCATCACACACAGAAAAATGCCTAATAGAAGAGAAAGGAATTGATTGATTTTTTTTCGGTTGATCCAAACACAGGTGATCAGAGGCAGCAAAATCAGGGTGGATACCGCATGAAGAATTTTCATGCTCAAATCACTGTGCAGGTGGGGCGTGATGGCTGCCCATAAATTGATGGGTATCATGAATGAGGAAAAAATCAAGTAGTAAATCATGGTGAATCTTCAGGCGGTTTGGGTAGAATAATAGAAAAGCAGCTTCCTTTTCCTTCTTTACTTTGCACAGTGATCTCGCCACCCATGGCAGATGTTAATAAAGAGACAACAGAAAGCCCAAGACCTGTCCCGCTGCTGTATGAACTGTTTTTAGCCCGATAGAAGCGTTCGAAAATGTAAGAAAGCTCATCCTCCGGTATTCCGATTCCTTCGTCCTTCACATTAATAAAGATTCCGTCAAGATCGGACTGCAGTTGAATCTCAATCAATGTGTTTTTGGGTGAATATTTCGCTGCATTGTCAATCAAGTCCAGCAGAACTTGTTTCAGGCGGTCAGGGTCAGCAAGTGCTATTCCTGCTTCGTCTTCAGGTATGTTGTTGATGACTTCAATTCTGTGTTCTATTTGATTGATGCGGCTGAGATCAGCGATCTTGAGCAGCAGTGGCCAAATATCCACCAATTCTTGGTTCAGTTGAAGCTGTCCAGAATCGATGCGTGCGAGGTTGAGAAGATCATCCAAAAGCATGCGCATTCGGATCGTTTCCTCCTCCGCCGTTTTGAGTCCGCGTCGTTCCTGATCCGTCAGACCTTGGCTGCGCTTCAGGGTGCGGTGAAGATACCCCTGAATGATGGTGATGGGTGTGCGTAACTCATGGCTGACGGCACTGACAAAACGGCGCTGATCATTCCAGGACGATGCCAGCCGTTTCATCAATTCGTCGTAGGTGTTTGCAAGTTGGCGTACTTCCTTGGGTGCTGCTTCAGCTGTGGGTAAGTAGCCCTGATTCAAGGTATCGGCGGTCAGTGAGGCGCTGCGCTCACTGAGTTCCAGCAGAGGCCTCACGATGCGTTTCACCAACAGGGTGACCGTGATCAGCGAGAGCAACATGGATGTCACCCCGATCAACATCATCCAGCTCAGAAATTCGTTCTGAATGCGACCTGTATCTGTCGCTCTTGCACTACTCCAAAGACGTTCCCCGGTGGGAAAACTCTGATGTAGAGAGGTGAGGTAATTCACACCATCAAAATTGATCATGCGGACTTGACCTTCCTCGTCATGATTCGCCATCGCAGCCATCAGTAACTTTGTAGGAATGGGGATATGGCTATCCACTGGCAAGATCAGTCGTCCATCGGACAGCTCGATCCAAAGAGTGGATCGCACGCTGGAGTGATTGCGTAGCTTCTGTCGGATGTGTTCTTCTTCGTTGCGGTCCCAATACCCAGATCGACGGCCTTGTCCCAGATGGTTATGGTCAACCAATGCTTGGAGCATATGCTCGCCATTGGCAGTTAACTCGGCTTCTCCAAGACGAATTTGCGTTTGGTTGCTCAACCACAGCCCTGTGGTTGTGGCGCCTGTGAATCCAAGAAGCACGGCAATATAGGTGGCAACCTGAAGCTGGCCTTTTAAACTCCCAATTAATTGCGAACGCCAGCTGGGATTCATCACATCAACTAGCTAGAGATAAACGTTACACGCAAACTTTGTGTTTGAGGCCTGATCCATACTTAGTTGAGATAACCACTTCAGACAGTGCTTTGAGTTTTTCGGCTTCGCCACTTGGTCAAGACAGACCTACCCTTTCACGGCGTATGGCCCGCTGGGGACTGATCGTAGTAACTATTTATACGCTCGTCGCGTTGATCACTCCTCTCTTGATCAACGCGGGATTTTTGCCTGATCCCAACGCTGGTTTAGAGAACACGATCTATGCGCCACCATCGTTTCAGCATTGGTGTGGGACGGACCGGCTGGGTCGAGACG
Source organism: Synechococcus sp. CO36386bin_37 (assembly GCA_011525445.1). The sequence continues at coordinate 11,307 of WTGE01000234.1, read as the reverse complement.
TTTGCGTTCGTACGCTGCAGGGAAGTGGCGTTGCCTTGCAAGTGGTATTGCTTGCCGTGGTACTCGCTTTAATAGTGGGTGTGCCTTTGGGCATGATCAGTGGTTACCTAGGCGGTGGTGTTGACCGGGTGCTCGTTCTGCTGATGGACACGCTCTACACCTTGCCTGTGCTGTTGTTGTCTGTGGTGTTGGCATTTTTACTGGGGCGTGGCATTCCTAATGCAGCAGCTGCTTTGTGCGTGGTGTATATCCCGCAGTACTTCCGGGTGGTACGCAATCAAACCGCCCAAGTGAAATCGGAGCTGTTTGTGGAGGCAGCACAAACGCTCGGTGCAGGACCGATTTGGATTCTGCGTCGCTATCTATTCCGCAATGTGATCACCTCCGTGCCTGTTTTACTCACACTCAATGCGGCAGATGCCGTTTTGGTGCTGGGAGGCCTGGGTTTTCTTGGACTGGGACTACCGGAAACAGTGCCGGAATGGGGCAGCGACCTTAATTTGGCGCTGGCTGCTGTGCCGACCGGGATCTGGTGGACCGCGCTGTACCCAGGTCTGGCGATGTTTGTGCTGGTGCTGGGTTTGTCGTTCCTTGGTGAGGGGCTCGAGTCCTGGGTGAGCAGCACGGGGCGGGACGCGGCAAACTGAAACGAGATGACGTCACGATCATGACGCTGTGGGCCACTCTTGTGTTGCTTGGCCTGATGAGCTACCTCTGGTTCGCAGGTCGCAGTAACCCCGATGATGTGATCGGCCTATTGGAGCAGTTCTTGGCTATCACGCTGGGATTGGTTGTCCTGTTTATTGGCCGAAGCTTGTTTCTGGAAATTGTGATCTTGGTGATTGCACTCCGGTTGCCAGCAGCCCGTCGAAATCACCCAGTGGCTGAGCGATCAAAGGCCGGAAAAGATATGTTGATGCCTTTTTGAAACGTTAAATTTCACCGCGTTAACTGTGAGGTGCTCGGCTTGGTTGAAGATGATCTTAATTGACCAAGACTATGTGGAGAAAACTGTTGAATCCAAAGCCTTGAATTTCATACATTTTTAAATGTTCGCATTGAGTTTGTTTGTTTAGACTTCAACTCTATGCAATCAATGATCCGGAACGTATGTCTTGAATCGAATGAGGACGATGACAAGTGTTGTGTACTGAGAATGATGGTTATCCCTGTGTCGTAAGGTTGTAAAGGTTGTTTTGACCAACCAAGTTAGAGAAAGCCTTCTTTCTAAAAGATGGATTTAGCCATAATGGTTTTGATTTCAGAGCCTTGGTGCCAGATTCAACGAAAAAAATGCTTATCGAAATAACACCATTGTTTCAGCGAAGAGAAGTGTAATGAAGAAGTGACTGAGGGTTTGGTTTCAGTAGGACCGATTGCAGTACTCAGATTTTTCTTGTCTGGTTCTTGCGGTTCTGTTTTGCATTGCATTGGTCCAACCCCTTGGGCAGGTCACAATGAACGATGGATTTTGTGTGGCTATCTTGAATTCTCGGTGATCCGTATAGTTCCAGGTTGGCCTGCTGATAAAGCACCATCGATCATCAAGTTTGGATCTTTTGGTTTGTTGATCAATGGAAATAATCGTCATTAAGGAGAGCCAGACAATAAGGATCAATTTTAATTGGAGAGGCTGGATGGCAATGGGTTTCCAGTACTTGCGCTGGACTGTTCTCTTTTTGTTGCTTGCATCAATATTTTCGCTAATGGCAAAGGAAGTAAATACTTTCGAAAGTATCGTTAAGATAACTAGATAAAGAGAATTGGCGTATCGATAGCCGCCTCCCATCATGAGCTGGGCATAGGCGCCTGCACCCGCCGATGCTATGGCGAGGAGTTGCCAAATGAAAATTGGAGGGATCAAGCTTGCGGCGCCTCCTATTGTTGATTGGTTTGAACTAGGTTTCAATGTTTGTATTGGGTTGAATTTTGTTGTTGTAATAGGGGTGAAAGTGATGAGCATTATAACAATAATTATGCAAGATATGGTGATCGCAAAAAGAGAATAATAAGATGATAAAAAGCTGCCGGAGAGAGGCTCAAATGCATTGACATTGCCTGCAAGAGGGGATAGGTTTTTGATGATTAGTGTTGGTAGTATTGAGATAATGTCTCTTATCTGTAAGCACCGGTCATCGGCAAAGGCCCAACTGGAAGGTAAGAGTTTCGGTAGAGCAATTTGTATCAAGCAAAAGAGGAAAAAGAGTAGATTTTGAATCTTTATTTTCAGAGACTTGATGATCAAGGATTGGATGAGCAGCCAGGGTGCGAAAAGAACGCAAGGAAAAGCCAGTATTGGACTGATACTCACAAAGGTTAATGCAACTGGAGACGCGCTTTTAGATTGATTGACAGGTATCAATAAAGCCACTGAGGCAACAATGTACGACCAAGAGTTGATCGTGTTTAAATGACTTTCAATCCCACTCACTCCACAACTTGCAAGAAAGCCAATCGCGCTAACCCACAACAGTAAGGCAGGCCATCTCCTACAGCTTGAAAGGGCTTTAGTTGCAGGTGCTATAGCTTGGCCGAAGCAGATTGAGAAGATTGCAACGGGTACGACTGCTACCCAAACGTAAATGTAGGGTGCGTACTCGATAGGAAGTTTTAATGCAAGCGATGTAGCAATGTTAGGAATTAGATCGAGGTGACCTTTGTGAAGGTACAAAATTGTGTTCATCCAGCTTTCTGCTGAAGCAAGTGGAATCAAAAATTCACGTGCTTCTTCTGCCCAGATGCGACCATTGAGCAAGATGGACGGATAAAAGATTAACGACGCAGCTAAGTAAGAGGCAAGAAAAAATAGCGCGATCACATAAGCAGTTTTCTTGTTGTTCTTTTGTTGCGTGCTATTAATCATTAGATTTCTTGAACATTTAAAATCTTTTGTAAGGCTTCGTGGCTTTATTGTGTAGTGATCTTTGAAAGTCTAATACTTCTATCGCCCCAGAAGCTTGCGTTGTTCGATCCAACCGCTGCGAACAATGTTGTAACGATCAATAGTTCACTCATTGCAGACACCGTTTCATGCTTCAAATCGAAACTGTTGCCAGAACGATCAACACCAGGATGAATCATTGCCAAGTTGAAAATGGATTGGGGCCCTTCTTGGAATGGTCTTGTCCCCAATGATCGTAAGACATAAGACGTTAACCGAACCTCACCTGCTCATCCATCCATTGCCATGAATTGGCTGCTCCGCTGGTTTAGTTTAAAAGGGCCTTAAGCCTTCATGCCATGAAACCACGTGCAGAATTGAGAGAGGACGCTCTTAAGTTAGCTGTGAGCATTCTGCAGTCGGCTAAGGACCCGGAGCACATTACTAAACACAGCAAATACTTTGGAACTGCTTTTAAATGGGATCTGAATAAGGAATCCGTCGAGACATTTTTATCTCATCCTCGTTTTCAGTCTCTTGTTGAGGAGAGGTATGAAGTGCCATGGCCCTCGTTTGATGATATGAGTGCAATGCCGATGGGAAGTCTTGGATTCTGTTTTCAGAATCGGATGCACCATTTAGGTGTTGATATACTCCCAACAGTGAACAAGAATGTGGATAAGATTGTGAAAACTAGTGATAAAGAAGAATACATGCTTCGTAGAATCAGACGGACGCATGATATTCATCATTTAGTTCTCGGTGTTGACACCTCGGTGGCTGGAGAAGCGGCAGCAACTGCTTATTACGCTGTGTCACAACAGATGCCAGGCATCATTGTGCCGTTGGCCACCTACATGACGCACAGTTTCATCGAGTCCGATGAACATCGTCGGATCTGGGCGGGCATTAGCTTTGGCATTCAAGTTGGTCTTGCGGGAGTTTTCTTGGAAGGGTGCCGCTGGGAAGAAGGATGGGAACGCCCACTTGAAGAGTGGCGATCTGAACTTGGTTTGTCTCGCTTTCTGGAGACATCTCCCTTTCAGGACGAGATCCATCGGTGGGAGGAGTCTGTATCCTGAAAAACTCATGATTGCTATTTCAATTCCTCATCCACTGTCTCTTAAAATTTCTCGCTGATTTCTTCAGGCTGTGATTGTTTTGATATCACGCATCATGACCGTGAGGACATTGAACTCAGTCCATGGCGTCTTGGCTATCAAGTTACCCTTTGGCTGAAAATCTGATGGATCAGTAGGACAGGGAAGAAAGTCAGATAAGACTGCTTTGCTCAGCAGTGTCTAAGCAGCAAAACGATCCATTTAAAAGGACAGATGTTGCTCTTGATTGCGACATTGATTCTGACTTGGTTTAAGGATTCTAATTTTGGTTTGATTGCTTATTGCTTCCAGTTGTTGTCTTGCGCTGACGGTTGATTTGTGATGGTTGTTGTTTTGCGATGATTTCGCAATCTTGGAGGTTTAGTAGCGCAGCTTGGCTGTGCGGGGTAAGTCTTCTTCAATGACACCTTCATCACTGAGTCTGGGATAGGGGCGTCCTTGCTCATGGCACCAGGTCGCGACATCCGGATAGGCCCACTCAAACAAAATTTTGTTGAAGTCCTCCGCCGGAATCCCTTCTCCATCCCGAGGGGCAATGCCAGCTGCCTCCCTTTGACGCAGCGCTTCAAAGAGGAGTGTGGCAGTGGCCACCGAGACGTTGAGCGACTGCACCATGCCGCGCATGGGGATGAAGACATCCGTGTCCATCAGTTGTGTGGCCGTTTCGCTGAGTCCCCATTTCTCTGCGCCAAGAACAAATGCGCTGGGGCCGGTGAAGTCGCAGTCGCGGTAATCCAGCGCATCCACACTCAGATTGGTTCCATAGAGATGAAAGCCTTTGTCTTTCAGTGCCTGAACCGCGGCTTCGATGCTGGTGTGGTCGTGCAGGGCAACCCAGCGTTGACTGCCCTGGGCTGTGCTGTTGTACGTGCGCGAGCGGCCACTCAGGCTCACAGCGTGAGCCTCCAGCACACCGACAGCATCGCAACTACGCAAGATGGCGGAGAGATTGTGGGGTTTGTCCACATGCTCCACCAGAACCGTGAGGTCAGACATGCGTTGACTCAAGACCGCGCGCAACCGTTCGAAACGACGGGGGAGCAGGGGCATGACGCAGCGTTCTCTGTTCTTGAGGGTATGGGATGCCGCTTTTCGGACACATCCAGACGCATGGTGACGTGGATTCAGTCACCAAGTGCCGGTGAACATCGAGAACGATGGAGGTGTTGCTTACCTACCCCATGAAACGCACTTGGTTTGCTGTTGCTTTGATGCTGGTGTCAGCTTCTCCCGCTTTTGCAAGGCCGTATAGCGTCTATAAAACCCACCCCAACTATGTGAATCAGCGCTATGGGGGGTCCTCCTATCGGGATCCTTGGATCAGAGCCAATCGTGATGTTTATGTGAACAACCAAGACACCAATAGCTGCCTGGAAGGCAGTGTGATTGGAGGTCTTCTTGGAGCTGGACTCGGAGCTGCCTTGTCTCGGGGAAATGGACGTTGGGTGGGGGTCCCTCTTGGTGGAGCCGCCGGAGCCCTGCTCGGATGTCAGGTTGATGGGGGCTGATCGTTAGATCGTGTAGAGAATCCCGTTCACCGCTCCCCTGTAGAGCCGAAATTGGCCTCCAGGATGGCTGCCTGCAGGATGGTTCTCATGGCCTGCAAGTCCTCTTGCTCACTGGGGGCTCCTCCCGCCCAACGTTCAAGTCTGTAGCTCACGGCATCGAGCAGAAGCCTCAGTCCAGCTGGATTCAAGGACAAATCAATCCGTACATCACCATTGTCTTGTGTGGTCATAGGTCTGATCAACAGCTGATCATCGATGGGTCGGGTGTTCGGGGTCGGAATGCGTTCAGGGCCTTGGCATAACAGATTGAACAGGGTCCAGTCACCATGAGGATCGGCTAGGACCAGTCAATCTTTGATCCGTGCGTGATGGCTCTTGCGTTGTGTGAACTGATCGGACGTTAAGGGCGATGGATTCGTCTCAGGGTGAAGTGATGCACTTTGATGAGCGGGTCTGGCGGGTCGTCAGCTTGATTCCGCATCGCCGTTTGGCAACTTATGGCCAGGTGGCTGACTGGATCGGGGCTTGGGGTTGTGCGCGGCAGGTGGGTTGGGCTCTGCGTCGGTTGAAGCTTCCCTCGGAGGTGCCCTGGCAGCGCGTGGTCAATGCGAAGGGAAAGATTTCAATGTGCCCGAGTCGCGAGGGGTCTGATTGGATGCAGCGGCAGCTGTTGATTGCAGAGGGGATTCCTGTGGATCAGGAAGGCAGGCTTGCCTTGAAGCAATTTCTGTGGACGCCTGACCCTGAGGCGCTAGCTCTAGAGCTCAACCCATCGGCCAGTGCCCGTGAGTGAGCCCGACATCAACGGCGCGAAAATTGGGTTATCGGCTCGACGTTTGGCATGGGATGTCCTGGAGGCCGTTGCTGCAGGTGCCTATGCCGATGTGGCCTTGGAGCGGGCTCTTCGGCAACATCCCTTGTCTGCAGCAGATCGGGGCTTGGCCACTGAACTCGCTTATGGATGTATTCGCTGGCGTCAATGGCTGGATGGCTGGTTGGATCGTCTTGGCAAGGTTCCTGCTCGTAAACAGCCCCCACGTCTGCGTTGGCTGTTGCATCTCGGGCTTTATCAGGTGTTGCGAATGGAGCGGATCCCTGCGGCTGCAGCTGTGGACACCACAGTGGAGCTTGCAAAACGATCACGCCTGGCCAGGTTGGCACCGGTGGTGAATGGCCTGCTGCGTTCGGCCTTGCGCGCGAGGCAAGCGGGCCAGACCTTGCCATGTCCTGAATCGGCCGCCGAGCGTCTGGCCTTGGCTCATTCCCTTCCCGTTTGGCTGGCTGAAAAACTGCTGGTGTGGACGGAACCCAGCCAGGCGGAGCGAGTGGCCATCGCCTGCAATCAGGTGCCGCCTCTGGATTTGCGCGTGAACAGCTTGCGTAGTACCCCTGACGCTGTGATGGCTGAATTGGCTGAGGCAGGAGTGGTCACGCAGCCGATCGATGGCTGTCCCACTGGGTTGCAGGTGCTAGCACCAGCGGGTGATTTACGGCTTTGGCCTGGTTTTGAGCAAGGGAATTGGAGCGTGCAGGATCGATCGGCGCAGAAGATTGCCCCCCTCCTCGCCCCAGAGCCTGGTGATCGAATTCTGGATGCCTGTGCCGCTCCCGGTGGTAAAACCACCCATCTGGCAGAGCTGATCGGTGATCTTGGCGAAATCTGGGCTTTGGATCGTTCAGCCGGTCGTCTCAAGCGTGTCGCTGCGAATGCGGCTCGTCTTGGCTGTGATTGCATCAATGCCATGGCGGCTGATGCCATGAATGTTCTTGAACAGCAGCCCGAATGGTTGGGCTCTTTTCAACGCATCCTGCTGGATGTTCCCTGTTCCGGGCTTGGGACATTAGCTCGTCACCCCGATGCCCGTTGGCGGGTGACGGAAGCCAGTGTGGAGGAGTTGCTGCCCCTTCAAGCACAATTGTTGGAAGCCATTGTGCCCCTGTTGGCTCCCGGTGGTCGTCTGGTCTACGCGACCTGCACGATTCATCCCTCTGAAAACGGTGACCGAATTCATCAGTTTCTCAAGGATCACCCCAACATGCTTTTGGAAAGCGAGAGACAACTCTGGCCCAATCCCGATGGGGGTGATGGATTTTATTCTGCAGTCATTACTGCACCGGTAAAGGTCTGAAGAATTCGTCCACGGGAGGCCCCCCGTCAGGACTGACGTAACGGGGTCTGGGTGGTGCTTGCGGTGGCGTTGCACGCTGTTCCCATGAGGGATCTGTTGTGCCGTAGGGATTGCGATCGGGTGCTGGTCCATCGCCTGGCCTGGGTTGGCTGGGATTGCGTTGTTTCTTGTTTCCCGGTGGCTTCTTGAGGGGACGTGTGAGTTTTGGTTTCGCAGGGAACGTCTGTGCTGGAAATTCGTCCTTGATTTGACTCATGAACTGCTTCCACGCCCACGCGGATTCGCCGCTGTTGCTCTTGGTTTCAGCGTTGTTGTCGTGACCAAACCAAACCGCGGTCGTGAGTTGTGGAATGGAGCCGATGAACCAGAGGTCGCGCCCCCCCTCGGATGTTCCGGTTTTGCCGGCGACGGGACGGTCATCCAGTTTGGCTGCAACACCGGTTCCACCAGTCACAACCCGCTGAAGCATCCAGTTCATGGTGTCGGCAACGTCACTATCCATCGCACGTTTGCCCCGATCACCGTCCAGCCTGCGGCTCCACAGAAGCGTTCCACCGGGACCACGGATCTCCTCAAAGGCTGTGGGCTTCACATAAACACCGCGGTTGGCCACTGCGGAGTAGGCGGCTGTCATGTCCAACACCGTTTGTTCATAGGCACCGATCGCCATCGGGTAATACCTGCCAAGGGGTCGTTGGTTGCCGATCCCCAGGTTGTTGGCCATCGCAATAATCGGGTCAAAGCCAACTTTGTCCTGTAATTGAACGGCAACGGTGTTCAGGGAATTTTTTAAAGCATCAGAGAGGGAAATCTTCCCGAAATACTTTTTGCCGAAGTTCTTAGGGCAGTAGCCGTTCCAGCAGCGTGGCTTGTCGATGAAGGTGTCCTCCGGTTTCACTCCAGCATCAATTGCTGCGCTGTAAGGAAAAAGCTTGAAGGTGGATCCCGGTGATCTCAGTGCCTGGGTGGCCCGGTTGAACTGGCTGGCATAAAAGTTTTTTCCTCCCACCATCACGCGTACTAACCCCGTGCCAGGTGCAATCGAGACAATCACACCCTCGGTGCCATTGGGTGCGATCTCTCTCACCACCTTCTGGGCTTTGCGCTGCCAATCGAGATTCAGACTCGTGCGTATGTTCAGCCCACCCATCTCGAGTTCTTCTGGTGTGAGCAGCGTTGGAAGCTGTTGGGCCACCCACGTTGTGAAGTAGGGAGCTGTGCTGTTGAAGTATTTCGGGACAGCAGGTTTCAGGGCCAGAGGGCTGTTACGAGCCGCCTCTGCTTCGCTGTTGGTGATGAATTGTTCCTGCGCCATGCGGCTCAGCACGATGCTGCGCCTTTGCAGGGCAATCTCCGGATTGACGAGGGGAGAATAGAGCGAAGGGGCCGGAGGCATTCCAGCGATCAACGCTGCTTCTGGAAGTGTTAAGTCTTCAGGCTGTTTCGAGAAATACACCCAGGCGGCATCAGAGATTCCATAGGCACCGGATCCCAGATAAACAAAATTGAGGTATTGCTCGAGAATCTGCTCTTTACTGAGCTGACGCTCGAGTTTGTAAGCCAGTGCCGCTTCTTTGAGTTTTCGCGTCACGGTCCGGTCTTGACTCAGGAACACCGTGCGCGCGAGTTGTTGGCTGATCGTGCTCGCTCCTTCTTGCACGGAGCCCTGCTTCAAATTCGTGAGAATTGCCCGTCCAATTCCGCGGAGATCAACCCCGTTGTGGTCAAAAAAGCGGCGATCCTCTGCTGCGATGAACGCTTCCACCACAAGCTGCGGCATTTGGCCTGGTTTGATCTTTTCCCGGGTGGCTGGTCCGAGTTTCTGGATCACCTCTCCATCGCTCGACAACAACGTGATGGTGCCAGGCCTGTGGAAAACAGCGATGCCCTTGGCATCAGGCAAGGTGGAATCGATCGCTCTGGTAAGAGCGGCTTGCCCGAGTGCAACTCCACTACCAACAGCGACCGCAACTCCAGCGATCAGGATCCATTGACGACGGTTGCGAGTCACATTCCCGGGGTCAGGGGACTGTGGCCGATGGCCAGTGCTGTGACGAGCATTCCCAGCACGAGAAAGGGTTGTGCACTGGCTTGATATTTCACATCAAACTTCACAGGATCGCTCAGCAACCAGATGTCTTGAAAGGTGATCTGAGGCACGATCAACAAGATCAGCAGAACGGCTGCGAAATGCTGCCCGATTGCAATCAGAACTGCAACCATCAAGAGTTGGAAGATGTCGATCATCCCAGCGCTGATCCAGCTTGCGGGCCCGATTCCAAATGCGACAGGGAGTGACTGAAGGCCGAGGGCACGATCACCTTCCACACTTTTGAAGTCGTTCACCACTGCAATTCCCAGACCTGCAAGGCTGTAAGCGAGGGTGAGAAGGGACGTGGTCCAGGTGAGTTGACCAAACAAGGCCTGGCCTGCCCACCAGGGAAGAGCGATATAGCTCGCTCCAAGGGCGTAATTTCCCAGCCATCCATTCTGCTTCAGCTTCAGTGGTGGAGCTGAATAAATGAAGCTCACAAAAGAGCCTCCGAGAGCGAGCAACAGCAAGACGGGAGTGGTGTGTCCAGCCCACAGATCCAGCCCCCAAGACACCCCTAATCCGGCGATCAGCAGAACCCAAATCTGCAGCTTCACTTGGTTCAGACTGATGGCGCCGGAGGGGATCGGTCGGTAGGGCTCATTGATCGCGTCGATTTCGCGGTCGTAGTAATCGTTGATGGTCTGGGTGTAACCAGCAAGGAGTGGACCGCTCATCACCATGCAAGCCACTGCAGCCAGCAAATGATCCAGGCGCCATTCGTAATGTCCGCTGGCTGCGGCACCACAAACAACACCCCAGATCAGTGGGATCCAGGTCACTGGCTTCATCAGCTGCAAGCGCAGCTTCCATGGGTTGGTGGTGCCACTGGCACCCTTCATGCCAAGCAGCTGACGGGCGTCACTCACTACGACAATCCTCAGCCGGGCGCAATTTCATCTTCAAAAAACCAGCTGGTGGAGCCGTCACTGAGCTGAATCACAACGCCGATTCCTTTTCCGTCCACAGTACGGAAGTCAATCACGGTGCCAGAGGCGTCTGTTTTGAGCAATTCCACCAATGAGGCGGGAATGCGATCACGAACCCTGGTGACTCGAACCTTCGAGCCGATGTCGATCGTGACTGACGTCTGCTGTGACATGGCCTGCGAGGCTTAATTAAGTGGCCGCAACATTAACAGCCTCTTTTCAACTGCCATGGTTGCTCTTCGTCTGATTCCCTGTCTCGACGTGGCCCAGGGCCGGGTGGTGAAAGGTGTGAATTTTGTGGGTCTGCGTGATGCAGGTGATCCAGTGGAGCTGGCTTGTCGTTACAGCGAAGCCGGAGCGGATGAATTGGTCTTTCTCGATATCGCCGCCAGCCATGAGGGGCGTGCCACCTTGGTTGACTTGGTCCGCCGAACTGCGGCGAGCGTGACCATCCCCTTCACGGTGGGAGGAGGCATTCAGTCAGTGGAGGGCATCACTGAACTGTTGCGGGCCGGAGCCGACAAAGTGAGCCTCAATTCCTCGGCTGTGCGTTGTCCTCAACTGGTTTCTGAAGGAGCTGAGCGGTTTGGCTGCCAGTGCATCGTGGTTGCGATCGATGCGAGACGGCGGTCCAGCGGTGGTTGGGA
>WTGE01000204.1 GCA_011525445.1 Synechococcus sp. CO36386bin_37 | reverse complement strand
CTCCTATGGGGCAGCATGGAGCCTTGAGAGGGAGACAGCGAAAAAGACGAATCCACCACAACCTGATCGCAACTAATACGTTTGTACTGATGCTGAAGGAACTTGTCAAGCGCTGCTCGCCACTGTCATCGGACGCCACGCTTTGCATTCTTGGTGCAGGATTCAGCGGGGGGCATCTTGCCAAGTTGTCTCAAGCCGTTGGCACCAGGGTGATCTGCACCCGCCGCTGCCCAGACCCCGGTAGTGAAGATCTGTGCTTCGACAGTGCCAACGGAATCGTGCCGAAAGAGGATGCCCTGGGCTCCGTCACTCACCTGGTCAGCACGATCCCCCCCACGTCAGAGGGAGCGGATCCAGTGCTCACCTGCCTTGGCGAACAGCTGCATCACCTGCCGCTCCGATGGGTGGGGTACTTTTCAACTACAGGGGTTTACGGCAACAGCGACGGCGATTGGGTGGATGAAACCAGCCAGACCCGACCCACTCAAATCCGCAGCCAGAACAGATTGAACTGCGAACAGCTCTGGCGCAACAGTGGACTACCTGTGCAGATCCTGCGATTACCAGGGATCTACGGGCCGGGTCGCTCTCCCTTTGCAGCAATCCGCTCAGGTCAACTCAAACCAGTGGATAAACCAGGACAAATGTTCTGCCGGATTCACGTTGATGACCTGGCTGGGGCCTGCTGGCACCTCATGCACCAATCCGCCGCCGGCCGACAACCAAGAGTGGTGAACATCAGTGACAACAGGCCCACTTCCCGACTCGAACTGCAACGTTATGCGGCGAAATTATTGCGCTGCACCCTTCCTGAAGCGGTGCCATTCAGTGAAGCCCAAACAACCATGAGCCCCATGGCTCTGTCCTTCTGGGAAGACAATCGCAAAGTGAGTAACGCACGCCTGAGAAACGAGCTGGGCTACAACTTGTTGTATCCAGATTTTCAAAGCGGTCTCGAGGATTGCTTGGTTAGCGAAGGCTTCAACGTCCTCCCTCCCTCTGAGAGGAGGGAGCCTTGAACATCGGAAGTTCCTGCAACTGGATCGGCTTCTCGGGATCGATCCCCTGCAGTCCCACATCGTCGAGCAAACGCTGCCACTGCACTTCAAGCCAGCCCTTACGAAATGCTGTGCCCAGCCCATAAAGCAATAAGCCCAACAACAACCAGCGCACCATGTTGTCCGATTTCCTACCGAGTTCTGACGCTAACGACCGCCTCGTGATTGCACTCGGGGATCCGGCTGGAATCGGAATGGAAGTGACGTTGAAAGCACTCGCGGATCCACGACTTCCGCGTGGGCTCAATCCACTCTTAGTTGGCTGTCGACGGACTCTGGAACGAACCTACGCAAGATTGAAAAACCAGAACTGCACGGCGCTGATTGATCCCTGCGATTTAGACATCGACGATCTACCGATCGATGTCCCCATCGAACCTGGAACTCCGAATCTTGAAAGTGGTGCCGCCAGTTTCCGCTGGCTCAGCCATGCCGTCTCCCACGTGCACAACAATTCCAGATGGGCTCTCGTGACCGCCCCAATCGCCAAACATTTGTGGCATGCGGCAGGTCACGATTACCCGGGTCAAACAGAACGTCTGGCGGAACTCGACCGTGCCAGAGATGTCTCGATGTTGTTTACAGCGGTCGCACCAAACCACAGCTGGAGGCTCAACACGCTGCTGGCCACGACCCATATTCCACTCGAAAAAGTTTCGTCAGCTTTATCTGCAGAACTCGTTCTCCACAAACTCGATGTTTTGTCCAATTTCTGTCTGAGATTCACTTCAAACCCTCAACTGGTTGTGGCTGGACTTAACCCCCATGCCGGTGAGCAAGGCCTACTTGGCCGTGAAGAACAAAACTGGCTGATCCCCGCTCTCCAGCTGTGGCAACACAACCACCCTCACATCAATCTGAGCGGACCCCTGCCTCCTGATACCTGTTGGCTCAATGCTGCCAAAGCCTGGCAGCTGGGGAAGCATCCTCAAGCACCTGATGGAGTTCTGGCGTTGTATCACGATCAGGGACTCATCCCAATGAAATTGATGGCCTTTGATGAAGCCGTCAACGCCACACTTGGATTGTCTTTTTTACGCACCTCGCCTGACCACGGCACGGGCTTTGATATCGCAGGTCAAGGTGTTGCAAGATCAACCAGCATGGTTGCTGCGATTCAAGCCGCCCAAGACCTCAACCCGGCTTAACACGCATTAGGACTTGCCCAAACTCAACAGGAGTGCCGTTTTCAACAAGGATCTCGACCACCTCTCCAGCCATTTCTGACTCGAGCTCATTCATCAGCTTCATGGCCTCGAGAATACAGATGGTTTGGCCAACACCAATTCGAGTGCCGATTTCAACGAATGCAGGTTCACCCGGAGCCGGAGCCCGATAAAAAGTGCCAACCATGGGAGCTGTGACTTCCAACAGATCAGAGCGGGATCCAGCAGCCGTTGGTGGCGTGCCTGCGATGGAATCAACAACAGGTTGTTCAACAGGGGGAGCCACAGGCGCAGCAGCCACCTGCATCACGGCAGGAGCCCCCGGTGCAGCGGGGAGATTACGCCGGACTTCAAGGCGGAAATCATCTCCCTCCAATCGAAATTCCTGAATATCAGTCTCAACGAGTGCTTCAAGCAGGCGATGGAGTTGATCTTGGTCAAGCTGCATGATTAACCGTTCTCCCGACCTAGGTAGGTGTCATTGCGAGTATCAACCTTAATTTTCTCTCCAATGGATAAAAACAACGGAACCATGACCTGAGCACCTGTCTCCAATATGGCCGGTTTGGTCCCACCCGTTGCTGTGTCGCCTTTCACGCCGGGATCGGTCTGAGCAATCTCCAAGACAACCGAATTAGGCAACTCCACTTCAAGCGGCTTTTCATTCCAGGTCACAACATTCACCTCCATCCCTTCCTTGAGGTACTTGCGACTCTCACCGATTTGTTTGGCCGTCAGCCGAGTTTCTTCATAGGAGGACATGTCCATGAAGACGAAGTCCTCACCGTCCATGTAGGTGTGCTGAAGAGTCGACTTCTCAAGCAGAGCTTGGGGGAGCATCTCGCCAGCTCGGAAGGTTTTCTCCACCACACTGCCGCTTTGCACGGATTTGAGCTTGGTGCGAACAAACGCAGAACCTTTTCCAGGCTTGACATGCAGAAACTCAACGACGCGCCAAACAGCACCGTCCAGCTCAATTGTGGTGCCGGTGCGAAAGTCGTTGCTGGAAATCATGACCGCTAAACGGTTCATGGGATCATACGGCTGTGCCAAAGTCCTGACAGCACCTAGGGTTCTCCTTGGCTAACCGCCGTTTGACCGCTCTGCTTCTCGCCTGGCTCGCAGCCTTTGGCCTTTGTCTCGCCAAACCGGTATGGGCAGACCTGCCTCAGGGCAATGCCGTACAGGATCCTGCAGCAATTCTTCGGGATTCGTTGCCCATGAATCAACAGGATCTACGCGAGCTGCAGCATCGCCTCGAATCCACAAGCACCGACCTGCGCGCCAAGCGCTGGGGTGCCTTGGAACGCACTGTGAGCCGCAGTCAGAAGCTGGTGGCAACACGCAGCAAGACCATCATCGATGCGGTTCCTGAGGAACAGCGCAGCACCGCTGAACTCCTCCTCGACGAAGTCCGCACAGACCTGCTGAAACTTGAAGGGGAGACGGCCGCCAAAGACAAAGCAGGTTTCATACAAATGCGTCGTGAAACATTGAGTCGAGTAGGGGATCTCGAAACACTGCTGATCGACGATCGCCTTCCCGACATCCCGTCCGAATTTGATTCGCTGCCTCGGCTGGCGGGACGGGCAACGGTTGTCATCGAGACAACGCAAGGCAATCTGACCGCAGTTGTTGATGGCTACAACGCCCCATTAACAGCCGGCGCCTTCATCGATCTCTGCCTCAAGGGTTTTTATGACGGCCTGCCCTTTAACCGTGCTGAAGATTTCTACATTCTTCAAACCGGAGACCCAAAGGGTCCCGACATCGGTTATGTCGACCCAGTCACCAAAGAAGAACGACACGTTCCCCTTGAAATTCGTGTACCAGGAGAACCAGAAACCCTGTACAACGAAACCTTTGAAGACGTTGGGCTCTACAAAGCAGCCGCGGTCCTTCCATTTTCCACTCTTGGGACGCTTGGTTGGGCACATTCAGACCAAGCACTCGACGATGGATCGTCTCAATTCTTTCTGTTTCTTTATGAAGCAGAGCTCACCCCTGCGGGCCTGAACCTTGTGGACGGACGCAACGCAGCGTTTGGCTACGTGGTGGATGGGTTTGATGTTCTTGAAGAGCTGGGTGTTGACGATGGAATCAAGAGCATCAAGGTGATCGAAGGCGCCGATCGCCTTCAAGATCACGCTTGATCGGGCGGTGACCATCACGCTGGCCGAACTCGGAGAAGCGCAGCTGCTGGATCGTTTGTCCCGCTTTGCGCCTCCTGGCCAGCTAAACGACGACACAGCCTTGCTGAAGCCTGATTCCAGATCACTTCTGGTGAACACCGACGTGATGGTTGAAAATGTGCACTTCAGTGATGCCACGACCGCAGCTGCGGACGTTGGTTGGCGTGCTGTGGTGGCCAATCTGTCTGACCTAGCCGCCAGTGGCTCCGAAATGGTGGAAGGCATCACCGTGGGCCTTGTGGCTCCAGGCCACACGTCATGGTTGTGGGTTGAAGAGGTTTATGAAGGCATCAGCGCAGCACTCAAGTGTTTTGGAGGCACATTGCTGGGTGGAGACTGCAGCGATGGCAGCCAAAGGATCGTTTCCATTAGTGCCTTTGCCCGACTTGGCCCACTCCATCTCCATCGCTCACAGGCGCGTCCTGGAGACCGGCTGATGACTAGCGGTGCCCATGGGCTTAGCCGACTGGGTCTGGCCCTCCTGAAGGGAACCATTCTGCCCTCGGCACACTCCCTCCCAGAAGAGCTGAAAGAGCAAGCGATTCGCTGCCATCAAAGGCCCCAACCAAGGTTTGATGCCTTGGAAACGTTGGTTGCTTGCAAACCCGAGCAGCTTGCTTGGCGAGCAGGTGGAACCGATAGCAGTGATGGCTTACTTGCTGCCGTAAAAAGTCTATGCCGAAGCAGTGGTTGTGGAGCGGAACTGTCTCGCAAAGCCCTCCCGCGTGCCGATTCATGGCCCCACGAAAAACCATGGGATCGCTGGTGCCTCGCGGGCGGTGAAGACTTTGAATTGGTGTTGAGCCTTCCTCCTGAATGGGCGGAAATCTGGAGCCAGAATCAACCAGGAAGCCGTTGCTTCGGTGTGATCACAGCCGATAGGGGATCCATCGTCTGGGACGACAGTGGATCACCTCTTCGAGAGGAGGGCTTTTCGCATTATCACTGAACTCAAACCATCACCCTAAGGCGAGGGGAAGAGTTGGATGCAAAAACATACCTGAAAATGCCCTCCTCAGTTCAGAGAGAAGGGCTCATTTCGAGCTCTGAGGATTGAGAATTACTTCCAACCCTTGGCAACAACTTCTGCCAGATCAACAACACGCTGGCTGTAACCCCACTCATTGTCATACCAAGCAAGGATCTTGACTGCCTTGTCACCCATGGCGTAGGTGAGATCGGCATCAAAGATGGTGGATTCGTTGGTACCGGCGTAATCAGTAGAAACCAGAGGAAGATCGCTGTACTTGATGATTCCCTTCATTCCGTTTTCAGATGCGCTCTTCATCACAGCCTTGATGTCGTCAACAGTTGGGGCCTTGGAAGTTCCGAAGGTGAGATCAACAGCAGACACGTTGGGGGTAGGGACTCGCATGGCGAAACCGGTGAGTTTCCCCTTCACTTCGGGATAGACCAAGGCAACGGCTTTGGCAGCTCCGGTTGTTGTTGGGACCATGTTGAGCGCTGCCGCACGCGCACGACGCAGATCTCGATGGCTGTTGTCCAGAATTCTCTGGTCACCGGTGTAACTGTGAATGGTGGTCATCAAACCCCATTCCATCCCAAAGTTCTGATCGAGAACCTTGACGATTGGAGCCAGGCAGTTGGTAGTGCAACTGGCGTTGCTCAGGATGTCCCAGTCCTCGTGGCGGTACTGATCATCATTGACCCCAACAACAAAAGTTCCAACGCCGTCACCCTTGCCAGGAGCCGTCAAGATGACCTTCTTGGCACCAGCCTTGATGTGCATGCTGGCTTTTTCGTCAGTGTTGAACACACCTGTCGATTCGATGACAAGATCAACACCCCAATCCTTCCATGGGCAATTGAGGGGGTTGCGATCAGCAAAAAATTTGATTTCCTTGCCATTGATGAACATGGAGTCATCAGTGGTTTTGATATCCACGGATGGATCCAAGCGACCAAGAATGGAGTCGTATGTCAGCAGGTGTGCACTTGTTCTGGGATCCGAAGTGGAGTTCATCCCCACAATCTCGAGACCAGTATCCGTTCCTCGACTGATCCAACCCCGCAGCACATTACGACCGATCCGGCCGAATCCATTGATCGCAACGCGCAGGGTCATGGCGAAAAATAAGCGGTTTTACCGCGTAGGGTGTTTTGGCCGCCGATCATACAGACTTTATAGGGATTTTATTTTCTGAAACAGCCGAAAATCCGACCTCAACCCACCGGAAACGGGTGGTTCAGAAGGAAAACCTGGCTTATCGTTAGCGCCCACGACGACTTCTCTTGGCTGCTCCACTTCAACCCAAGAAGCACCTTCATTTTATTGGGGTTGGTGGAATCGGGATGTCTGCCCTGGCTCAGATCGCGGCAGATCGAGGCCACTCAATCAGCGGTTCAGACCGCAAATTAACGGGTGCCATGCAGTCGCTGAAGAGCAAAGCCCTCTTCCTGTTCGAAACACAGGACGCTAATAATTTTTCTGAGCTTGCGTCACGCGGCATCCCTTCTCCCTTGGTAGTGGTCAGTACAGCCATTCCTGAGAGCAATCCTGAGCTGAATCGGGCACGAAAACTAGGCCTAACCATCTGGCATCGTTCCGACCTTTTGGCCTGGTTGATCGAACACCAGCCAGCCGTTGCGGTTGCTGGCAGTCATGGAAAAACCACAACAAGCACTGTTCTCACAACACTTTTAGCCTCACTTGGAGAAGATCCCACTGCCGTTATCGGTGGGGTTGTTCCCTGCTACGGAAGCAATGGTCACGCAGGCAATGGTCGTCTTCTGATCGCGGAAGCAGACGAATCCGATGGATCGCTGGTCAAGTTCAAAGCCAGCCTTGGCATCATCACCAACCTTGAACTGGACCATACGGACCACTACCGCAATCTCGATGATCTCATCAACACAATGCAGACCTTCGGTCGAGGGTGCAAACGCCTGTTGATCAACCGCGATGATCCCATCTTGAAGGATCACTTCCGGGCGGATGCCTACTGGTCAATTCGTGAGTCCAAAACAGTGGACTATGCGGGTCTCCCGGTGCAGCTTGAGGGCGATCGCACCGTTATCGACTTTTACGAGCAGGGCAAACGCGTCGGTCAGGTCTCCGTTCCTCTTCCAGGTCTCCACAATCTGAGCAATGTGGTGGCTGCTCTGGCGGCTTGCCGCATGGAGGGCATTCCATTGGCTGCTCTGCTCGAAGCCGTAACTGAACTTCGGACCCCGGGCAGGCGCTTTGATTTTCGAGGTGACTGGTATGGCAGGCAGATCGTTGATGACTATGCCCATCACCCAAGCGAAGTCAAGGCAACTCTCACCATGGCCCAGCTCATGGTGAAAAGCGGGAGCAGCCCTCTTCCCAAAACTCCTAAACGTCTTTTTGCAGTCTTTCAGCCGCACCGCTACAGCAGAACAAAGGAGTTTCTCAACGCCTTTGCTGAAGCACTCACGTCTGCCGACTCGCTTGTTCTGGCACCCATTTATGGCGCGGGTGAAAGTCCGATCCCAGGGGTTGACAACGAACGTCTTGCCTATGAAATCCGACGCCTTAATCCCCATCAACCCGTTTTTATCGCCGATAGTCTTGAAGAACTCACGGATCTGGTGATCGATCAAAGTCAGCCCGATGATTTGATTCTTGCGATGGGTGCCGGTGACGTGAACAGTCTCTGGGAACGTCTGTCCCAGGAAAGTCTGGAAGGAGAGTCATGTCCGTCGGCATTAGCAGCCTGAACCGTCTTCTCGAATCAGGGATTCTTCAGCCACAGGTCTCGCTCGCGAACTACACCACATGGCGTGTGGGCGGCCCAGCGGAATGGTTGGCAGAACCGTGCGATGCCGATCAATGTGTTTCTTTGATGAGGTGGGCCCAGGAAGAGGGTTTAACGACGCGAGTGATCGGAGCCGGATCCAATCTGCTGGTGGCTGATGCCGGGCTGCCGGGACTCACCCTTTGCATGCGGCGACTCCAAGGGAGCCAACTGAATGCGGAATCAGGGAAAGTTAAGGCTTGGGCGGGTGAACCGTTGCCGACGCTCGCCAGACGCGCCGCAAAACTTGGATTGCGTGGACTCGAGTGGGCTGTTGGTATCCCTGGAACAGTCGGTGGGGCTGCCGTGATGAACGCTGGAGCTCAAGGTGGCTCAACAGCCGACTGCCTGACCTCTGTCGACATCATCGAAACATGCCCGACTGACGCCTTCATCACCACCACGTCGATGAACAAGACAGATCTGGCCTACAGCTACAGACACAGTGTTCTTCAAAACAACCAACAACTTGTCATCGCAGCTGATTTTCAGTTGGAACCGGGGCATGATGCCAAAGAGTTGATGCGAACCACCAGCGGTAATCTCAGCCACCGCACCACGACTCAGCCCTACCAATGGCCAAGCTGCGGAAGTGTGTTTCGCAATCCAGAACCCGAGAAAGCTGGGCAGCTCATCGAGAAGTTAGGACTGAAAGGACGACGGATCGGAGGAGCCGAAGTCTCCCAAACGCATGCCAATTTCATCGTGAATGTTGGCGGCGCCACAGCCGCCGACATTCGCAGTTTGATTGACCTCGTTCAACGTGATGTAGAGCGTGTCCATGGCATCACCCTGCATCCAGAAGTGAAACGCTTGGGCTTCCAAACGACCGACTAACCTTCGTATCACTTCTTTAATGTCATGGCAGGGTTTGGACTCCCCAATTTTGGACAGCTCACTGAAGCGTTCCGAAAAGCGCAGCAAATCCAGCAAGATGCTCAGAAATTACAAGAAGAACTCGATGCGATGGAGATCGAGGGAAGTAGTGAAGATGGTCGTGCCAGCGTTTGGTTATCGGGCAATCAGCAACCGCTGAAAGTTCGACTCGATCCCTCTCTGCTCAGTGAAGGCCAGGAGGCCACGGAGGCTGCAACCTTCGCTGCGCTGCAAGCGGCTTATGAACGATCTACCGGCACCATGAAAGAGCGTATGGAAGAACTAACCGGTGGTCTCAATCTCAACCTCCCTGGCATGGGCGGCTGAGATTCAGGAGTTCCTCCACAGCCCGCCTGTAGATCGGGTACCGCTCCCAATCACGCGTTACCCCGCATCCAGGTTCATCGCGATGCAAGCAATCCCGAAACCGACAAGGATGATCTCTTAGCTGAGCCCGCAACTCCGGAAACAACACCTCGAGGTTCCTCGCGTCGTCTGGCAACACTGGCCTGTTGAACCCAGGAGTGTCAGCAACACGTGCATCACCATTCAAACGATGCAACTCCACATGTCGCGTCGTGTGACGTCCCCGTTGCAGGCGCCCTGAAACAGCACCGACCCGTAAATCAAGCTGGGGGATCAATGCGTTCAGCAAAGAGCTCTTGCCCACCCCTGACGGACCGCATAAGACAGACAGGGACGACCTAACAAAGCTGTTTTTCAATTTGGAGAGTCCAAGCCCGTTCTGCGTTGACACCAACAACGGCGGATACCCCCAAGCTTCGAGACGCGCTCTGAGACGATCCAACTCCTGAGGCTGAATCAAATCGATCTTGGTCAGAACCAGTTGCACAGCTAATGCCGTTTGCTCTGCTGTCAGCAAAAAACGACTGGCCTGATCTGGATCAAAGGCTGGCTGGTCAACCGCAAGAGCC
Organism: Synechococcus sp. CO36386bin_37; assembly: GCA_011525445.1. The sequence continues at coordinate 8,067 of WTGE01000204.1, read as the reverse complement.
ACCACCACCGTCGTGGCGTTAGCCACCGGTGGACGTGTCAGAAAACTGGTTCGAGGCTCAACATCCGACACCACAGCACGAGCATGGTTGATATCAATGGCTTCCACACTGACGCGGTCTCCAACGTGAACAGCTTCTCCACGGTGGTTCAGTCGCGTACGACGGGTGCACAGGAGTCGCGAAGGCATGGACTCAAGGACTTGATCCAGTTCCACCTCCAAATAGTTGGCCTGAAGGGCAACCACCATGCCGGAGTGAGCCGAGTGCTCAACCACCACAGACAACCTGAAGACGCACCCAGTCTTCAGTTTGATGAATGACTTCCACCTGATGACCGTCTCTTGTCAACCCCGGCACCACCATTGCTTCGGGTTCACCACGATCCAGATCAACCCGAAAACACTCGCCAGGATGGAGGGCCTCCAAAGCCAAACGGCAACGAATGAAATTGATGGGACAGGGAGTACCTCTCAAATCCAGATAGGAATCGGGTTGAGCATCGCCCATTCGTCAACGTTGACCGAACAATCGAGCAAACAACCCACTCTTGTGGTGATGATGCTGTTCACCCCTGGCGGAATGATGTCCTGCTAATTCTTCAAGAAGTCCCCGCTCCTCATCATTGAGACGCTTCGGCAAGGTCACCGTGACCGAGATGCGCTGATTGCCGCGGGCCACGGGATTACCCAATTTAGGAATTCCCTTGTTTTCAAGAGTTAAGACCGTGCTGGGTTGGGTACCAGCTGGAATTTCCAGCGATTCAGGTCCGTCGACGGTTTCCACCTCGATCGTGTCACCCAGGATGGCTTGCAGATAACTCACCTTGACCTCGGAGAGCACAGTCAGACCGTCACGCCTCAGGCTGGGGTGGGACTTAACCGTCAGGAAAACATACAAGTCTCCCGAAGGACCGCCACGCAGACCAGCATTGCCTTCACCCGCCACACGCAATCGGGTTCCGGTGTCAACACCCGCGGGAATATTGATCCTTAATTTCTTACGCACTTGAGTCACTCCCTGCCCGCCACAGGCGCTGCAGGGATCAGCGATAACCTGCCCTGTTCCGTTGCAGGTAGGACATTCAGCAACCTGCTCGAAATTCCCGAACGGCGTGCGGGTGGCACGACGCACCTGCCCTACTCCACCGCAGGTGGTGCAGGTGGTTGGACCGCTTCCCGTTTTGGCACCACTGCCGTTGCAGGCTGCGCAGGTTTCAAGATGGGGGACACGAATTTCCCGCTCTTGGCCAAACACAGCCTGGTCAAAATCAATGGTGAGGTCATAACGAAGATCATCTCCTTGCTGAGGCCCACGCCTGCGCTGACGACCTCCACCGGCAGCACCACCAAAGCCGCTGAAGAAGGTTTCAAAAATATCTGCGAAACCCCCCATATCGCCCATGTCGGGCATTCCGCCGCCGCCAAGCCCGGCTTCACCAAACTGGTCGTACCGACCGCGGGTCTGGGGGTCACTCAACACCTCATAGGCACGGCCAATTTCCTTGAAGCGATCCTCAGCACCATCATCCTTGTTGATGTCGGGATGGTATTTGCGAGCCAGACGCCTGTAAGCACGCTTGAGTGTGTCGGCATCTGCATCCCTGCTTACACCAAGGAGGTCGTAGTAATCGGCCATTAGCTCGTCATCCTGTAGTGCACAGTAGGTAGATGTGTTGAATCATTCGCTTGCCTCAGGGGAAGGATCGGCTTGATCGACCTCGACCGATTGACTCTCACTGCCCTCAACCGCCTGAGGGACTGCCTCCCGCTGCGGTCCGGGTCCCATCGACACCTTGACCAACGCATGACGCAGAACTCTGCCGCTGAGGTGGTAGCCGCGCTGCAATTCCTCCACCACCACATCTTCGGGGTGATCGTCACTCGGTTCCCTGAGAACGGCCTCATGAAGATTGGGATCAAACTCCTGTCCCACGACGCGCATTGGAGCAACGCCCAATTGCTTCAGAACATCCACTAACTGTTTGTAAAGACCCTGGTAACTACGATGAAGCGATTGGGCTTCTTCGCCTTGAGGGTCAAGCTGCTGGCGCGCCCTTTCAAAGTTGTCCACCACCGGCAAGATCTCGCCGAGAGTATTGCAGGTGATCTGCAACTTCAAATCATCCTGATCCCGGCTCTGGCGCTTGCGGAAATTATCGAAGTCAGCAGCAATTCGCATGTATTGACTGCTCAAGGTTTCGTGTTCCTGGCGGAGAGTGCTGTGTTCACTCTCAAGCTGCTCCAAACGCGCTTCATTGTTCTGAGCTGAAGCCCCCTCATTGCCTGTTGCCGATTCTGGAGCGGTGGCCGCAGGCACTTCCTCCGCGGAGGTTGTGGGGACCTTCTGGGATTCGGGTACATCCGATGCCAGATCGTTAGCCGGGATGGAGGCCTCACCGCTCATGCTGACTTGATGCAAATTCACGTCTAGACATGTTGAAGGGTCATCAGGGCCCTCCACAAGCGCGGAAAGCCGAATCAGCATGAGCGCCGACTCCACCCGAATGCCACTGCCACCGGCCCTGCCGGCAAAATTAATTTCACCAGCCGAGCTCGCCGCTGGTGAAGCACTGCTTCAATCCGGCAAAGTCTTGAACCTGGAAACATGGGAACAACTCCAGGCGCTCCCGATTCATCTAACCGACGATGGCCTGATGGTGGCCACAGCAAGCAGCAGCGATCGGGACCATCGCGAACAACTCAAACTGTTCTTAAAAAACCACGGCTACGAAGCCAAAATTGTCCTTGCGAATACTGAAGATCTAAAAAGAATTTTTCATGCACAATCACCACATGCCAATGTAAGCGAAAAAGAAACACTATCCAGCAATTCAGCAGAATCACTTCTCGAAGGTTTTGATCTTGAGGGAATTCTCACAGTTGATCCCGAAGATTCTGAAATACAGAACAATCCAACATCGCCGCTCGATACCACTACATCCGGTATTGATCAGTCTCCAATTATCACACTTGTTGATCGAATTCTAATCAAAGCCTTAGATATCAATGCCAGTGATATTCACATTGAGCCACAACAGGCTGGATTACAAATCAGGCTAAGAAAAGACGGTGTTCTGACCCATTTAATCCAACCATTACCCACGAAATTAATCCCCGCCGTCACGTCCCGGTTCAAGATTATGGCGGATCTCGATATCGCCGAAAGAAGACAAGCGCAAGATGGTCGAATCCGAAGACAACACAATGGGCGAACAGTCGACTTCCGAGTGAATAGTCTGCCAAGCCGTTACGGAGAAAAAATTTGCCTGCGATTACTCGATAGTCAGTCCACTCAATTAGGCCTGGACAAACTCATCACCAACCCCTCCACTCTCGAACTTGTGCGAACACTTGGTTCCAAGCCTTTCGGGATGATTCTTGTAACCGGACCCACTGGATCTGGTAAATCCACAACCTTGTATTCCTTATTAGCAGAGCGAAACGAACCTGGGATCAACATCTCCACCGTAGAAGATCCAATTGAATACACATTGCCAGGAATCACACAATGCCAAGTGAACCGTGAAAAGGGTTTTGACTTCAGCACTGCCCTTCGGGCCTTCATGCGTCAGGATCCGGATGTGCTGCTAGTGGGTGAGACCCGAGATCAGGAAACAGCAAAAACTGCGATTGAAGCCGCACTGACGGGGCATCTGGTGTTGACGACCCTGCACTGCAACGATGCTCCAAGCGCCATCGCTCGCCTGGATGAAATGGGGGTTGAACCCTTCATGGTGAGCGCGTCCTTGCTGGGAATCGTCTCCCAACGTTTGCTTCGTCGCGTCTGCCCGGCTTGCCGGATCCCTTATCACCCTGACGCGCATGAACTAGGTCGGTTTGGCCTGATCAAGAGCAATGAAAGTGAAATCACCTTCTTCAAAGCCAAGCGAGATTCAGGCTCCAGAAAGGCATGCCACCACTGCCAGGGAACCGGTTACAAGGGTCGCGTCGGTGCCTACGAAGTTCTACGCATGAACGAAGCCCTTGCTGCATCTGTAGCCAAAGGCGCCACTACCGATTTGGTGCGCCAGCTTGCCCTGGAAGCAGGGATGAAAACCTTGCTTGGCTACAGCCTTGATCTCGTTCGCGACGGTCACACCACATTGGAGGAGGTAGATCGGATGGTGCTGACCGATGCGGGTTTGGAATCCGAGCAGCGGGCAAGGGCACTCAGCACCGTCACCTGCAGTGGTTGTGGTGGCGGACTGAAGGAAAGCTGGTTGGAATGCCTGTATTGCCTGACACCCCGTCAATAGGAGGTCCACCCATGGAATTAATGATCGAAGACCTCATGGAACAACTGGTGAACGGTGGAGGCAGCGACCTTCACATCGCCAGCGGTCAGCCACCCTACGGGCGGTTCAGTGGCGAATTACGACCGATGCAGGAGGAAGCTCTCAACGAAGAGCGCTGCAATCGGCTGATCTTTTCCATGCTGAACAACAACCAACGCAAAACCCTTGAACAAACATGGGAACTCGATTGTGCGTATGGATTGAAAGGGGTCGCCCGTTTTCGGGTGAATGTCTATCGGCAGAAAGGCAGCTATGCCGCTTGTCTCCGCGCTCTTGGAAGCAAGATTCCAAGCGTTGAGTTGCTGAATCTCCCAGCAGTGGTCGTAGAAACCAGCAAGCGACCCCGTGGTCTTGTCCTCGTGACAGGGCCGACCGGCTCTGGCAAAACAACAACTTTGGCCGCTCTACTGGATCACATCAACCACACGAGAGCCGAGCACATACTCACAATCGAAGATCCGATCGAGTTTGTCTACAAGAGTGATCTCAGTTTGGTCCATCAACGCCAACTCAATGAAGACACACGTAGTTTTGCCAATGCTTTACGCGCTGCTTTACGTGAAGACCCGGATGTGATTTTAGTCGGCGAAATGCGCGATCTAGAAACCATTCAACTGGCGATTAGTGCAGCAGAAACTGGGCATTTGGTATTTGGCACATTGCACACCAGCTCAGCAGCTCAAACCGTTGATCGAATGGTGGATGTCTTTCCGCCTGGCCAACAAACTCAAATCCGCGTGCAACTTTCAGGAAGCCTGACGGCCGTGTTCTCCCAAACCCTCTGTCGCCGCAGCAATCCTGCAGCAGGTCAGTTCGGTCGTGTGATGGCTCAAGAGATCATGATCAATACACCAGCGATCGCCAACCTGATTCGGGAGGGGAAAACAGCACAGTTGTATTCCCAAATTCAAACCGGAGGAGAACGTGGAATGCAAACACTGGAAAAAGCTCTTGCCGACCTTGTGAGTCAGAACAAAATCAGCCTTAACGAGGCTCATAGCAAGGCCAGCAAACCCGATGAACTGGATCGCCTGATCAACAACTAAATCCATGATTCAGCGCATGGTTTCTTTCATCGCCACGTACACCTCAAAAACAGGCGAAGAGCGCACGCTGACGCTCAAAGCCACTGATGCAGTGGCTGCCCGTCGTCTGTTGCGGAGACGAGGGATTAAGGCGGATGACATCCGTAAGGGCAACGAACCGACCAAAGGCAATGAACCCTCTGTTCAACGCTTGATTGGGTTCATCGCCACGTACACCTCAAAAACAGGCGAAGAGCGCACGCTGACGCTCAAAGCCACTGATGCAGTGGCTGCCCGTCGTCAGCTGCGACGACGCGGAATTAAGGCAAACGACCTTCGCAAAGACAAAGGACTCAAGATCACCAACTCTGATTCCAAAAACGGTGGAAGCAGCTCATCAGCTGGATGGCAATCCCTCGATCTTGGAGAACTTCTGCAAAAGGCCCCAGGTGTAAAGGAAAAAGCCATTTGGGCCAGCAAACTCGCTGCTCTCGTCGATGCGGGAGTCCCAATTGTGCGCAGCCTCGACCTCATGGCCACACAACAGAAGCTGCCGATGTTTAAAAAAGCACTCAGCTCTGTGGGCCTCGAAGTGAATCAAGGCACTGCGATGGCAGTAGCCATGCGCAAATGGCCCAAGGTGTTCGATCAACTCACCATAGCGATGGTGGAGGCTGGGGAAGCCGGGGGTGTTTTGGATGAGTCCCTGAAGCGGCTCGCCAAACTGTTAGAAGACAACGCCAGGCTTCAAAATCAGATTAAAGGCGCCTTGGGCTACCCAGTGGCTGTTCTGGTGATCGCCATCTTGGTGTTCCTTGGAATGACCATCTTTTTGATCCCTACATTCGCAGGCATTTTTGAAGATCTTGGAGCTGAATTGCCACTTTTTACTCAATTAATGGTGGATTTAAGCGCTTTACTTCGCTCCTACTGGTCAATTTATATTGCCGGTGCGTTACTTTTGATCACCTGGAGTATTGCTCGATACTACAATACTCATAAGGGGCGCAGAGTTATTGACAAACTACTATTAAAGATTCCATTATTTGGTGAACTCATCATGAAAACTGCCACCGCAAAATTTTGCCGGATTTTTAGTTCCCTGATGCGCGCTGGTGTTCCGATTTTGATGTCACTTGAGATTTCAAGTGACACTGCTGGTAACTCCATCATTTCTGATGGAATTTTGGAATCGCGCACTCTGGTGCAGGAAGGTGTATTGCTAAGTACGGCACTGACGCGTGAGAAAGTCTTACCAGACATGGCTCTAAGCATGCTCACAATCGGGGAGGAAACCGGTGAAATGGATAAAATGTTGAGCAAAGTTTCTGACTTTTATGAAGACGAAGTCTCTACATCAGTCAAGGCTCTAACTTCCATGCTGGAGCCTGCTATGATTGTAATTGTAGGGGGAATAGTGGGTTCAATTCTTCTTGCTATGTATTTGCCAATGTTTACGGTGTTCGATCAAATTCAATAAATGAAGCCGCAATCGCGATACCTGCCAACCAGCCACCACTCCAACATGCCTGGAAATTAAAGCCTCCAGTGACCCCATCCACATCAAGTAATTCACCCGCTAAATACAACCCAGCGCAACGCCGACTTTCCATCGTTGCCAAATTCACCTCGCCAAGATCAACGCCGCCAGCGGTCACAAATTCTTCTCCGAACGGGCCACGGCCCTTGACCGATAAACGCTGAGCACAGAGGATCTCCAATAAATAGCGCTCCGCCTTCGCGGAAAGATCCGCCCAACGCCGCTCTCCATCCACTCCCGCCTGCGTCAAGAAGGCAAACCAAAGACGCCGCGGCAGATGCTCAAAAGGCCTAGCCGCCAACACCGTGCGTCGCGCCTGCTCACGCCGCGCCTGTTGCAACCTCTGCTGAACACGCTCACGCCCTAATCCACCACTCCAATCCACTCGCAACTCACCCTGGTAATGACTGGCATGGAGGGCTCGCGCTGCAAACGCAGTGAGCCGCAACACCGCAGGCCCGCTCACTCCCCGATGGGTGATCAGCACCCGACCCTTCTCACGAAAACGATGATCACCAACCCTTAAATCCAAGCTCACATCATCCAGTGCAATACCGCTGCACGCGGTCAAAGCAGGAGCCTGCACTTTCAAGCTGAACAGTGACGGCACTGGCGGCACAATCGTGTGACCTAAAGCCTGAGCAACACGTCGCCCACTGGGATGGCCACCACTGGCCAGTAACACCCGCTTGGAGTGATGAAGGGCAGAGCGTTGATCGGAGATTTGAAATCCACCACCCTTCAAGCAGCGGAGTTGACGCACAGCGGAGTTGCACTGAATCTTCACCCCTGCAGCTGAAGCAGCACGGCTCAGGCACTCCACCACGGCCTCCGAGCGATTCTGCTGGGGAAACATTCGTCCGTCGGACTCTTCCACAAGCGTGAGTCCGTGCTCTTCGAACCAAGCCATCGAATCACCGCAAGCAAAGCGACTAAATGGTCCTTGCAATGGCCTACTTCCCCGGGGGTAGTGACCGACAAGCTCCCTGGGATCCCAGCAGGCATGGGTGACATTGCAGCGGCCACCACCGCTGATGCGCACTTTTGTGAGCACTTCTTGTGTCGCTTCCAAGATCAGGACATCACGAACCCCTCGTTCGGCGGCTGTGATCGCCGCCATGAAACCGGCAGGTCCGCCACCAATCACGATCAAGTCATGCCGAGGGTTGAAAACGCAAGGCGACTCCGTTGTTGCAGTAGCGCTTACC
>WTGE01000077.1 GCA_011525445.1 Synechococcus sp. CO36386bin_37 | reverse complement strand
CCCTCCGTCAACACACTCGGAGGGAGCCGCTGATTGTTTGAAGTTCCTGACTCAGGGCAGCGGACGAAGCCTGAAGAATTGAGGTACTCCAATTGAAGAGCCCAATCCAGACTCCGATCTCGGCAAAGTGGCCAATAAAAGAGTGAACTGGTCTTAACGCCAGCTCAAGATTCGGATCGAGGTTTGAACTTCCAGGCATTGATCTGATATTGGTCACCTGAATAAACAGCATTTCAGCATGGAATGGATGCGTCCAATCCACAGATCAGATAGGGCAGATCAAAACTTGGAAGAAGTTGAAGTATTCAGTGCTCAATCCCAGAAAATGAAAATCCTCTCCGTAGGGAGAGGATTGATCCTTGTCTGCTCATTCAGAACGACCTCTAGGGTCGAAAGCCAGCGGGCTCGATTAAACGAACTTGATTGCCGCGGGCCGTAAATTCACGACCCTGATCACTTTGGACGACGACACGTCCACCGGACTTAACGCGAATCACCCGTGCTCGAACCCAGCCCAAAGCGGCTGACTCGAGCACTTTGACCACATCACCAGGTTGAAGATCCAACTCCATGCTCGAAATCAGGAAAACTGCAATTAAGGGGTCATCGGACGCGCCGTGGAGGACTTGAACCCCCGACATCAGGTTTTGGAGACCTGCGTTCTACCAACTGAACTAACGGCGCAAGGCGATGAACCCCTCAACCATCGGAAACCGACGGCATTAATTCGTTGAAGCAGATGCCTCAGCGATCGAAGCGCTGCTTCACGCGAGTGGCCTTGCCCACCCGGTCTCGCAGATAAAAAAGCTTCGCACGCCTTACTTTACCGCGACGCTCAACTTTGACAGAGGCAACTTGAGGGCTGTGAAGCATGAAGACTCTTTCAACCCCGATCCCCTGAAAAATTCGTCTTACCGTAATGGTCTGATTCAAGCCTCCATGGCGCTTAGCAATCACGACACCTTCATAGGGCTGGACACGTTCTTTGTTGCCCTCACTGATACGAACACCAACTCGCACGGTATCGCCTACATAGATTTCAGGGAGACCCTTCTTCAACTGAGCCTCCTCGAATTCCCGAAGCAATTCTCCAGCACTCAGCTTTTTTGAACTTTCCGCCGTTGCTATTTCAGCAACAGCAGTTGAACCGCCGCCGGATGCCTCAGTGGCCTCTTCTACGGACTTCTTAGCAGGGTCCACAGCCATCCCAGCTCCTAGTAACACGCCAAACAACCATCCTACCCTCCGGCCTGCTTCCTAAAAGCAATCCATTGCTTACGGAAATTCTGAAAAAGAAGTCCCGCTCCAGTCGCCAGCATCCAGAGCAATCCAAGGGCATTCAAGAGAACAACCACCGGTTCCCAATCAGAACCCAACCATTCGCCCTCATGAATGGTCATCAACCAATGCACTTGATCGCGGCTGAATCCTCCCCAGTCTTTCGCCAGACGATACGAAACCCCAGTTATGACTGTTACAACCAATGGAAGCGCAACAAGAGGAGCCATCCATCGATGCCATTGGCGAATGCGAACCAACCAGCGATTCACTGTCGATTCCTCCATTGCAATTGATACCGTTACAGAAAGACTGTCGAGAAAGCGTTTGCTGATGCGAACTGCTTTAACGGCCTGAAACAAGAATCGCCAAAAAACAATGAATTTGTTTGCTGACCTATTGGCCTCCACCAAAAATGGGACGGCAACAGCGACCGGTCCCCGTATTCAGCAGAGAAGGGGCATTGAAATCAAATCAGCGCGTGAGCTCAAAATCATGGCCAAGGCCAGTTCGATCGTTGCGACCGTTCTGCGCGAAATCATGGACATGGTTGAGCCAGGCCAAACCACCGGAGATCTCGATGCCTATGCTGAGCGGCGTATTCGGGAAATGGGAGCAACCCCGAGCTTCAAGGGATATCACGGTTTTCCGGCCAGCATCTGCGCCAGTATCAACAACGAAGTTGTGCATGGCATTCCAAGCAACAGAAGAGTGATTAATGCCGGAGATTTACTCAAAGTCGATACGGGTGCCTACTACGACGGGTATCACGGAGACAGCTGCGTCACCATCTGCGTGGGCGAAGTGTCCGAAGAGGCACAAAAACTTAGCCTTGTCGCTCAGGAATCTTTGATGGCGGGACTCTCCCAGATCCGATCTGGGAATACTCTCCTCGACATCGCAGGAGCTGTCGAAGATCACGTCAAAGCCAATCACTTCAGTGTCGTGGAGGACTACACCGGTCATGGAGTTGGCCGAAATCTTCATGAAGAGCCTTCTGTTTTCAATTTCCGCACGAATGACCTGCCAAATGTGAAGTTGCGTCCAGGCATGACGCTTGCAGTAGAACCGATTCTCAATGCTGGAAGCAACGCCTGTCGCACCCTGAAAGACCGTTGGACTGTTGTAACCAAAGACGGCAGTCTCTCTGCTCAATGGGAACACACCATCGTTGTTACTTCCGATGGATGCGAGATCCTCACTGATCGTGGGGATTGATCCTCAAAGCCATGTGATATCCCTTACGCAGCAATTCCACGACTGGCATCGCCAGGTAAGTGAATGGATTAGGAGTGACGATGATTAAATTCATCCCAATTTTTGCTTGCCACATCACCTGACTTGTTACAAATCCGGGAGTCATCAATCCCATTGGGTTGAGACTCGAACGAAACGGGCCCAGAACAAGTTTGCGCAAGCGTAGACACTTGCTCTGATTTGAATCACGATTGCTCCAACGTAAACTGACTAGCTCTCCAATCAGACGTTTGCTCAACTCATACCCCGGGCTCAACGCTGGCTGAATTTCAGCTTCAGAGGTGTTGACCCAAAGTTCACGGGGACGTTGGGAATTCGGATCACGATTTGCAATCGCTTCAAACAACTGGATTAATCGCCAATGACTGAAAGCGTTGACTTCAAGGGTGTTTGAAAGAGTTTCTGG
>WTGE01000273.1 GCA_011525445.1 Synechococcus sp. CO36386bin_37 | reverse complement strand
GGGCAGCAGCGCAGCGCTCTAAGAGGGCCCGCGGGGTGTTGGCAGGTTCGCTTTGGCAGCGCTCCAGTTGTTCTGAGAGCTCCTTTTGGTTGGTGAGAGGGCTTTCGCGCAACTCAGGACTTAATTCAATGGCCGGTTGCGATCGTTGCGGCTCGGGCTGCTCCAAAGGGGCTTGCCCTGGCAAGCGGACAGGACCTGGCTGCAGGGCCGGTTCAATGAGCTGGGCCAGAAGCCAGATCAACTGTGAGCTATCTCACGAAAACGAGTTAATTTTGCCTGACCATGTCAAATTACAGGCCTGATAGGCGGACACGTTTCTAATTGTGATGTTTCGGTTCTCCAATCAAACGCTATTGACCGCTGTTGCGGGTGTCGTTTTTGGATACCTAGCCTCACCTGTTAAGGCGCAAATTCAGGGGATGCCAGCAGGTAGTCCCCAAAATCTCAATACCTCTGTTCAGGTCAGTGGTGCTGATTCCGTCATTACTGGAGGAACACAGCGTGGCAAGAATCTTTTCCATGCCTTTGGTCAATTTGATCTAAATGGTGGCTTGGCCATATTTGATGGAACAGGGACAACAGGAATTCAAGGGATTTATGGTCGAATTCATCAGGCAAGGCCATCGAAGCTTGATGGCTTGATCCGGCTCCAGAATTGGGATAACCAAGCCAATCCAGAGTTAATGTTGATGAACCCGTTTGGGTTCACTGTAGGCAGTAATTTTTCTAGTTATGGGATTACAGGCTTTGCGTTGATGGCAACGGATGCATTGCTTTTTCAGGATAATTCCAATCAGGTTTTTGCTTTTGATATGGCGATTACTTCGGCGCAGCTTGGTGTGGTTGATCCCGACTGGGCGGTAGCTGATTTTGTGGGCGCTGTGACTGATACAGCTTATCCAGATGGCCAAGGGGGAGGGCCAATAGAAGTTGATGGAACGATGTCGATTAATGAATTGGGGTTGGTGGGTAAGCAGATTGATATCAATGGAAAACTCTTTAGTAATAAGCTCAGGTTGTACGCGCAGAGTTATCAAGGAGCCTCATATTCAAGTCCTTCCGGCGATTTGGGTGAGGGTTTCCAGTTTGGCTCTTTGGATGGAACCGATTTTGTTCCATACACCACTTCTGCTGAGGTTGGTGGCGTTGCTCCTATTGCTGATTGGGCTTCCACGCAGGCTGAATTAACCAATTCAACTGGCTTTAGTAATTGCCCTGGGGGGTCCTGCGATGGAGCTATTGTTTTAGCCTCCACATCAAGCATTCAGCCGTTTTCAGGCAGTAGTGAGGGCTTCCTGTCGCTTGCTGGTAAGCAGACAGTGCTTGGGTCTGAGCGGGGTAATCCCTTAGGTAATGCAACTCTCGTCAAATTCACTCCTTATTTAGGCGGTGGTGTATACAGCGATCTGGTCAAAATCACTCAGTCAACATCCGGGTCTAATTCATCGTCTTCTTCGTCGACTTCAGTGTCGACAACAACCACAGGATCTGCAAAACCATCCAATCAAATTTCCCTGGCTGAAATCGGAGAATCTGTGCAGACAGCTCCACTAACTTCTGCCACTGATGCTGGCGTGACAGCGACAACGGACACAACAATGTCTCCAGGTGACACGGGCCTGGTAACCAGCAGTATTGATAATTCAGCTAGTGGAGGCAACAGCGACACCTCATCCGCTTCATCAACATCTACGACTGCGCAAGCGAGTACTGCAAATGCAAACCAGGCTCAAACGCTGTCTTCTTCTGAGGCCAGTGCTTCACTTCAGAGCGCTGAAATAGCCACCACCGACAAAGTGGCTGCTGCCCTTGGCTTGCAGGGCACTGCAGAGGATGCCGAGCCTTTGACCACAGCTGATGTCAAGGGCTTCCTGAAAGCCGCCATTGCTGATGTGCGATCAGGACAGGCTGATGCTTCATCTGGGTTTGTTCGTGCTGCCTATAACCCAGCGGTTTTGCATCTGCGCTATCTGTCAGCGGCGGAAGCTGCTTCCACTCAAGGGAATCAGGTCACGCTCGAGTTGATCCTGATCACGGCTGAAGAAGAGCCGAAGGGGCTGAGGGTGTTACTTGACAAGCAGGATTTTGCCCGCTCCCTGCGCGAGCTTTATGCCGCTCTTTCCACCCAGCAGCCCATCCAGGTCAATGATCCCAAAAGCCCAACTAGGAGTCTTTATCAGCAGCTTTTTGGCGCGTTAGATCCAATCTTGCGTGAGCGGGCTGTCAGCACCTTGCTGTTGAGTGCTGATCAGGGGCTTCAGGCCGTTCCTTATGCCGCATTGCACGACGGAGACAGCTTTTTAGGAGAGCGCTTTGGCTTGGCCTTAACTCCTTCACTGACACTGACTCCTCTGGGTGAGTCTCGAGTTGTTGGTGGGGCAATCCTGGCCCTTGGTGCTTCTCGTTTTGAGGGTTTGGCTCCTTTGCCGTTAGTCCCACAAGAACTTCAAGGCGTCGTGAGTGGTCAGCCGTCTGAGGTTTTGCTCAACCAATCCTTTACCCCAGATGCGCTGCTGAATTCAGCCGCAGAGCCGCGTTATCGCCGAGTCCATGTCGCGACCCACGCTGAATTCCTTCCTGGTGGCCCAGCAGAGTCTCGGCTTTACACGGGCACGGGGCCTTTGTCTTTGCAGGCGTTTCGCGGACTTCGCGACCGTAGGCCAGGGGCAAGTCTCGACTTGATCAGCCTCAGCGCCTGTCGGACGGCTCTTGGCGATCGAGATAGTGAGCTGGGTTTTGCTGGACTGGCACTTCAGGCAGGAGCACGGAGTGCTATCGGCAGCCTTTGGTATGTCGATGATGTGGCAACGTCTGCTTTTTTTGTGCAGGTCTATCGCTACCTCGATGCCGGTATTCCAAAAGCGGAGGCACTTCAGCTGACTCGTAAGGCCTTCTCGAGAGGTTTGATTCGTTTGGATGGCGACGTAATCAGAGGCGTTGATG
>WTGE01000355.1 GCA_011525445.1 Synechococcus sp. CO36386bin_37 | reverse complement strand
GAACGGATTGGGATTGGCTGAAGATGCGAAAAAATTCCTGAAGCGAGCTGAAGCACTTGCAGAGACTTCTAAAATTGCCAGTGCTCTTGGACAAAAGCGAGGCACGTCCGAACAACTACACCGAATCGCTGATCTGATGGATCAAATGCAACGTCCTTGGGAGTCTCTCGCATGGCGGAAAATCGCATACAAGCAGCAGGGTGCAAGCGATGACAAACTGAAACAGATTGAACAAGACAGGATCAATCTCATTGCATCCCAAGAACAATCGGCAGAGGTAAAGCAAAATCAGGAAGCATTCCGATTATGCGAACTCAAGCAGAATGATTGGCCGCTTCCCGATTGGCGTCGAAGCTCTCAGGACTCATTAGAACCAACTTCTCCCCCGGTTGCATCGGAGTATTCCTCGCCAGTTTTAGTAGATATTGCGGATCGAACAGGACTCGACTTTCAGTACCTCAACGGACAGAGTCGACAAACCGATGATTTATATATCTATCAAATCACCGGTGGAGGAATCGGAGTGGTTGATTTTGATCACGATGGCTGGCCGGACCTCTATTTTTCTCAAGGTGGAGGCCAGGCGTTCTCCAGTGACACCAATCAAGCGGACGAACTGTTTCGAAATCTAAACGCAAAGCAATGGAAAAGCATTGGACTGAATGCTGGAATTGAAAATCTTGATTACGGACAGGGAGTGTGTGTGACCGACCTCAACCAAGACGGCTGGCCGGACATTCTTACCGCTAATCTTGGTGACAACATCATTTACCTCAATAACGGAGACGGATCATTCACCTCAGCAAAGATGCCCAAGCATCCTCGAGAGGGAGGCGGGTGGACCACTTCCATTGCATGTGGGGATATCACAGGTGACCATCTACCCGAAATCTTTGAAGTCAACTATCTCGATGACCCCCTGGGCCTAAAGGTTCCTTGTGGAAATGGCAGTATCAGATGTGATCCCAGTCGATTCTCGCCAGCAGCAAATTTTGTCTTTCAACTTTGTGAGGACGGAACAATTGCTCAGACCGATGTTTGCATTGAAATGGGTCAAAAAGCTAATTATGGATTCGGCGTCGTGATCGCTAACTTTGATCAACAGGGCGGTAATGATGTCTTCATCGCCAACGATACGCAAAACAATCACTTTTGGATGAGTCAATCAAAAGCATCGGAGACATCAAAATATCAACTCATTGAAAGCGCTTCGATCCTCGGATGCGGTGCCTCGCAAAATGGTTTGGCTCGTGGCTGCATGGGAGTTGCTTTCGGCGACTTTGATCGCAACCAGAGAATCGATCTCTACGTCTCCAACTTCTGGAATCAGGCAGCTGACCTCTATCTCTTGCAGAGCAGCAACAGCTTTGCACCCGGAAATTATCGTCTTGGGCTTTTTGAGGACAGTGTGGAGACCGTTGGATGGGGAACACAAGCAGCCGATTTCAATCACGACGGATGGCTCGATATCGCCGTTCTCAATGGTCATGTAAGTGACATGACGCGTCGCGGACAGCCCTACGAAATGCGAGCTCAGTTATTTCAGGGTAGCCGCCAGGGATTTTCAATAGTGAAACCGAGTCGACGTAGCGATCAAGCCTATTGGACGGAACTGACACTGGGACGCACTCTGGCGATGATTGACTGGAACCGTGACGGGCGAATGGATCTGGTCGCTAATCATCTCGATCAGCCGGTCGCGCTACTTGAGAATCAGACAACGATTAAACGCGGCAAGAGTATTCAGTTTGAACTGGTAGGGACAGTCAGCGAGCGAGATGCCATTGGAGCAACCGTGACCGTCCAGCAACAAGATGAACGGTGGACTGCATGGCAGACCGGTGGTGATGGATTCCTCTGCACCAACCAAAACCAATTGCACTTTGGGATCGGGGACCATCCGGTGGTGGAATCCGTCACGGTAAAATGGCCATCGGGCAAGGAGCAAACCTTTTCCTCAGTTTCTACCGAAGGGGCTTACCTGATCATCGAAGGACAAGATGAATTAGTGCAGCGATAAATGAGCAACAGTGCTCAGCAAGCCTGCGAGAAGTGGAACAAGAGACCCCGATCCAGCAAATACAGGATTACACAAGAAATATTACACAAGCAATCAAAACCACAACGCAAACTGCGATCACGACGCCATCATCCGTCCCCTTCAATAGGCCAACCACTCCTTGTGACCTTCAATAATCAGGTAACGTTCGTTCACCGGAACGCTCTTGAACACCTGCTTTTCTCCAGTTGGCCAAAGCACCTCCAATGATTGAATCTCATTTGCACCGGCGACTCCAAAATGAAGGATCTGCTCGTTTGTCGCCATGAGGCCATCACCGCCAGTTTGCCAGCCGGTGAACCGTTCCCCTCCTGCAACCACCGCAACTTCGGCACCAATGGCATCCCGCTCGCTTATGGTTCCGACAAGAACAATTTGAATCCAATTCTGAACGGTGGACTGATTCTCCAGCAATGCGACCGGCTGATCGAGATGATTGGCGACCAGATCCATTCGGCCATCTCTGTTCCAATCCAATTTCACCAGTGTGCGACCCACAGACTTCGTTGTCCAAAACGTCCCCGCATCCACAGGATCATGCAAGACGAAACCCCTGTCGCTGCCACGCATTAACTGAGGTTGCATACGAAAGGGCAGGTCATCAACTCGTCCATCAAACACATGACCGTTGAGGATGGCCAGATCCAGCCATCCGTCATTATCAAAATCAGCTGCCTGAGTTCCAAAACCAAGCACACTTCTGGAAACATTCGCAAGCTGATATTTCATCGCTTCATCGATGAAGGTGCCGTTGCTTGACTGCATGAATAGATTCACTGGCTCTTCTAAAAAATTCGTGACATGCAAGTCCAGCGTCGAGTCACGATTAAAGTCCCCAAATGCAACTCCCATGCACGCCTGACTATTGCCGCCTCGACCAATACTACAAC
>WTGE01000089.1 GCA_011525445.1 Synechococcus sp. CO36386bin_37 | reverse complement strand
CCTTGCGGTCTGATCACTTGGCGTAAGCAACGCCGCGGTAGGTCAGGGCAGGCTTCTGCTGGTCAACGGCAGTCTTGGACTGCACGTACTGCTGGCCGCGATAGGTCAGGGTCATGGGAGGTTCCTCTGAGTCAGCCCAGGTCCCCGTTCCATGGCCTGGATCGAACTGCGCCTCGCCATCGCGAGGTGAACGTGTTAGTAGCGGTTGCTACAAACACGTTCTATCGGCTGGAGCCAACAGCCTGTCGTTCAGCGCGATACACAACTCAAAGATCGGCTACAATCCCTGTCAATCCAGGCATCCGACTGGACCTGCCCCCCTGCGCCATACAACCACCATGTCCGATGCCACTGGCAACCTTGGCTCCGCAGACCTTGCCAGCATCCACAAACGCGAAGAGCAGGCCCGCCGCAATGGCACGGGGATCCAGGCCGCCGAACTCCAAGGCGAATGGTCACCTCAAAAGCTCTGGAGCAAAGGCGCAAAACAAGAGAGCTACAGCCAAGCCAAGCTGCTGCAATGGCTGAATGCCCGCCTCTCCATTCGCTGCGCTGCGGACGCGGACGGCGCCAATCTCCAGGTCTGCAACTCGGTCAGCCTGGGCCCGCTCAGGCTGCGCTTTAACGGGCCAGGCCGGCTGCAAGGCAAACGACCATTGCTTTGTTTTCATTTCGAGTCGCTGACCCTGGAGCTGAGCGGCTTATCCCTGTTTCAGCGGGCACTGCCCAAGCCAAAGCCAGAACGAACTCCCTTCTTTGCCTTAATCGCCGTTCAACAAGACCAATGGCTGCTGGCCAGGGGGCGAGGCGGCGGTTTGGCGCTTTGGCGCATAAAAAAAGCCCCTGACTAGGCAGGGGCTTAATGGATCAACCCTGGCGACTGATCAAGCGGCCCGCTGGCCCTCAAAAAGCTCAACCACAGTTGCATCAGCCTGATTCACCACTTGCTGAGCTTGGAAAACACGAGTCCGATAGGTGTTTCCGCGATAGGTGAGCAGACGAGACTGTTCAGCAAAAGATTTTTCGCCGCTGTGCTGGCAAGTGCGGTACTGCAGGTGGGACATGGGAGCAGGCGTCGGGGGTAACACCTCTGCTTTTACCGAGACTGCTCAAGCAAGGGAGGTTCAAGCGAGCACACAACAAACAGGCTTGATCAGCCAGCACCAGCAGGATTTCAAAATCGAATCACAGCACTAGCTCCACTGGCCCAATCCCCCTTGCCAGCCAACCCTGCCAGGACTCCAGACGCCTTAACTACTCAGCCAACGCCCTCAAGAACGGCGCTCATCTTCAGTCAGGTATTCAGCAATGATTGGTGAATCTTCACCTCGCTCCAGGGCATCGATATCGCGCTTGATGTTCTCAATGAAGAGTTGATTTCCATTCTTCTCGGCGACCTCTAACACCATTCTCAACTTCGCAAGCTGCTCGTCTTTGGGGTCAACCATGGCCAACATCAAAGGCCAATATCATCGCTCTACGCAGCTTAAAAACAATAAAAAAAGCCCCGGCCAGGCCGGGACGTCTCGCTTTGGAATCATCAACTCAAACCAAAGCGAGGCGAGGCGAGAGCTTAAAGTCTTCATAATCAAGCATTCTTGATTACATCAGTCTTACTTGATCAATGGAGCTGCAAGAACGTTGGGTCGTCATGGCACCAACTGCCAACGAGGGGATCTACCGCGAGGTGGCCACGTTCTCAAACGAAGCTGACGCCACCGAGTTCTGCGAACAAGAGGGCGATGGAGATTGGCAAGTTCTCGACACCAGTGAGATGGATGTTGAGTAACTCAGCCTTGGCAGCAAAGAAAGTGGATTTATTGCTGTGGCTTCAAATCCTTGGGGATTGACTGGAGATAAGCCTCAGGACCACTCAGCTCCGGCTCTAGGCCCGTGGGAAGTTCGGGCAGCTCCATCCGAGGCTCACGGCCCTCCAGCGCTGCTTTCAATGACTCAACCATCAGTGGATTGCCCTTGTCTTGAACGGCAGCCAAAGCTGCTTGGAGGCGTTGCTGGCGTGACACACCACCAGTGCTATCCACCACAGCCGTCGCCGTGGACTCAGCGGCTCGAACGCTATCGAGTTGAAGTGCCAGATTTTCCCAGAGCAATGGCATAGGACATTCTCGAGTTAATTCAGGCTAATAAAGCCCTTGCTTGTGGTCTGATCATCCAGCATGACGTCAAACCCAGTCGCTGGATGACCGATTGATGAACATCAAGGTTTTTGTAACTCCAGCACCCATTGCACTTGTAGAGAACAAAGCGCAAAGCTTGCTCGCCTTGATCCCCAACAGCATGGTTTCAGAGCTGCAACAAGACCGTGACGAGCAGTTGCAGCATGTGTTGGCGAGCGTGAAACAACGCGGGGGGCATTGCCTACCAACACCTTGGGAACCTCACGATGAGCACTGCCATGCTGTGCCGCTGCAATGGAGCCAAGAGACCCGTCCGCACCTACTGGATAACGAATGTCAGCCCTTAAGCCCTGCCGATATTGACGTCAAAAACGAAGAACTGGTGCGACTAGCCATCCAGCAAAAACCCTATCTTCAGCAAGACGGTATGGGTTGTGGAACAGTACTGCGTTTGCTTGGAATCCAGTACTGCAGTGTCACTGCCTCGCCTAAAGAGCTGGGCTTTGAGCACATTGCTGAACTTTTTCGCCAAAGCAGAGGCAACAGCTCCACCGGTGAGACGTTGTTGCGATCCCAGTTTGTAGCCTCGTTTTTATAAGCATCAAGCAAAGGGTTTATTGAGTAGCCAAAGCACCACAGCAAAGACCAACGCGGTGATCGCGGAATTGCGATTAATGCACGCGATCTTGCCAGTGAGTGCAGCCCCATACGCAGCGCCGTAGACCACACAAAAAATCACGGTGTAAAGCAGCAGCAAAAAGGGATTCATCGCAAACAAGGCCAAGACGCTTGTCATAGCTATGGGTTAGAGC
>WTGE01000237.1 GCA_011525445.1 Synechococcus sp. CO36386bin_37 | reverse complement strand
GTCCTGGGAGTGCGAGTGAACCCCGCATGATGGGCTGCCTTGTGCGCTTCGTGAAGCTAAGCACTGTGGGTTAGCACCCTTCAGTCCTTTCAACAACTGCTCAGATTTCAGGCTAAGTGTCTATGTCAGAACGACCCTTCGGACGTTGAAGCCTGACCCGCCGTGGCGCTCCCTTGAGTCGGCCGGTCTGCTTGGACTCCAGGGCGGTTCTCATTTGCTCTGTAGAGGAGGGATGCTCTTGAGGAATAGGAGCCGCAACCTGCCGACTGCCGCCTTGTTCGTAACGCTGAAGTCCCTGTTGAATCAACACCTTGGCCATGTTGCTGACCGTACGTGATTCTTCTTCCGCCAATGCTGTGAGACGCATGCACAGCTCTTCTGGAAGCACAACCTGAATTCGGGGTGACTTGGGCTTCCCGCTCGATGAATTTTGGCGAGTGGCCACGACCCAGAATGAAGCAGAGCTACTTAAAAGTGTACAGAGATGCGCAAGGGTAGTATCCAGCACTATGCTGCTGTCATTGATCAGATCCCTGATTCAACTGCAGGCCAGGCCTCAGACCGCCCCATCCAACGGAGTGCCATGACCCATTCCCAGAACTCGGACGTCAGCTCCCCCCAGCTCCCAAATCGAAGCCAACCGGCTCCAAGCCCAAACAACCGGTCCAACAACCGATCCAGCACTCACCCGAAAAGTGAGCGACGAAACACTCGACGCCCCAGTCGCACCCCTGAAAACAGCGAGGTTCTGGTGTCAGCAGTGATCAGCACGTATTTGTTGACCCATCTGCATCACGTGCTCCAACGCGCCGAATACGGCGCAGTCCAGGATGGACGCCGTTCCCAAGCCGCGAATTACGCCCAATTACGCAAAGTGTTGTGCATGGACGCGCGAAGCATGAAGGATGCTTCAGCGTCTGGATTGAAAGCGACCGAACTCGAC
Organism: Synechococcus sp. CO36386bin_37; assembly: GCA_011525445.1. The sequence goes on along the minus strand of WTGE01000237.1, from coordinate 2,019 downwards.
CAAGCGGCATAGGGGATGGATGGCAGTTAATGGCGGCTTGAATAGGGTTTGATCAGAAGCATCTGGGTCACGGTCATGTCGAACGCTGCCGAGCTCTATACACGCATTGAAAATGATCGAGATCTCAGCAAGGGGTTGTTCCGCCAAGCACTGCAAAACCCTTCAGGCGCCCTCGATTCAATCTGCAAAATCGGCAATCAGCTCAACTTGCCGGTCACGCCTCAAGAGGTGAAAGATCACCTCAACAGCCTCGAGGATGAAACCTCAAAGCAATGGCTCGTCAAAGCCAGAGGTGGGCTCTGATCGCGACTCTTCACGCGAATCAAGAGGAGTCACCAAAACTTGCTTTGGGCTGGAACGTTCGCGGACTCCCCCTCCACCAGCCCAGCTAAAAAACAACCAATAACTGACTACAGCAAGACCGGCTGCCACCACAAGGGCCATGACCTGCTCCAGTCTTCGCATGCAGCCAGCTCCGATCTCATCCAGTTTGCCTGCCACCCCAACACGAGATGATGGGAGCTCCCTGCCTCCACTCCGTGCTGCGACTTGAGCGTGTCGGCAAAATTTATCCCACCGGCGAAGTCCTGCGAGATGTGACCTGGGAGGTCAAACCAGGAGACCGTATAGGCCTCGTCGGGGTCAATGGGGCGGGGAAGTCAACGCAGCTACGCCTGATTGCAGGCATGGAAGAAGCCAGCAGCGGCCAGATCCTGAAGCAAGGTGAACCACGTATCGCTTACCTCCAGCAAGAGTTCGATGTGGACCCAAGCCGCACCGTACGAGAGGAATTGTTTCAGGCCTTTGGAGAGGCTGCTGTTGTGCTTGACCAGCAAAAAAAAGTTGAATGGGCCATGGCTTCCGAGCAAGCAGCTACAGACCCAGCCCACCTTGATGAACTCATTCACGAACTGGGTCGCCTGCAGACCCGATTCGAAGGACTTCACGGCTATGAGCTGGACGCACGCATCGACAAATTACTGCCCACGATTGGATTCAAATGCGAGGAAGCAGACCGGTTGGTCTCGGACTATTCGGGCGGCTGGCAAATGCGTCTAGCACTTGGAAAGATTCTTCTCCAAGACCCTGATCTCCTTCTCTTGGATGAACCAACGAACCATCTCGATGTCGAAACGATTCAATGGCTTGAAAATTATCTAACCGAACAGAGAGCTGCACTCGTGGTGATCAGTCACGACCGAACATTTCTGGATCGAGTCTGCAATCAGATTGTGAGTACAGAGCGAGGCATATCCAAGGCGTATTTAGGAAATTACACTTCTCATCTTGAACAAAAAGCGCTTGAGCAGGAAGCCTCACAAGCAGCTTTTGAACGACAGCAAAAGGAAATCACAGCACAACAGGCGTACATCGACCGATTCCGTGCCAGTGCAACTCGCAGTACACAAGCCAAAAGCCGAGAAAAACAACTGGACAAAGTGGAGCGTGTTGAAGCGCCTGTGGAATCGGTCAGCGGACCGAGTTTCCGCTTTCCGCCTGCACCACGCTCAGGAGCCCAGGTTGCTGTAATCAGCAATATGACCCACAGCTATGGAGACAACATCCTGTTTCTGGGGGCTGAACTTGAAGTGGAGCGCGGCGATCGCATCGCCTTTGTCGGTCCCAACGGTGCAGGAAAATCCACACTTCTACGTTTGATCATGGGTATTGAACAACCCGATGAAGGTTCAGCAAGACTGGGAGAACACAACATCATTGCCAGCTACTTCGAACAAAACCAGGCAGAGGCCCTGGATCTCAACAAGACGGTGATTGAGACGATGTTTGAAGCTGTTCCTGACTGGACACAAACACAAGTGCGGTCTTTATTAGGAAGCTTCTGCTTCAGCAACGACAGCACTTATAAAGAGGTAGGAAAATTCAGCGGAGGAGACAAAGCCCGACTCGCCGTCGAGTTGATGTTGCTAATCCCAAGCAATTTATTAGATCTAGATGAACCCACAAACGATCTTGACATCCCTGTTAAACAGACGAACGAAGATGCACTTTGCGCCTACG
>WTGE01000147.1:1780-2972 GCA_011525445.1 Synechococcus sp. CO36386bin_37 | reverse complement strand
GGTCGTGCAGGGTGACGAGCTTGGTGCCATCGGGGAAGACGGCCTCGATCTGAACTTCGTCGACCAACTCAGGAATGCCTTCCATGACTTGATCTCTCTTGAGCCATGTGCTGCCTTCCACCATTAGGTCGGCCACACTCTTGCCATCCCGTGCCCCCTCAAGAACAAGGAAACTGAGGTAAGCCACGGCTTCGGGATGATTGAGTTTCAGTCCGCGTTGAAGCCGTCGTTCCGCCAGGAGGGCGGCAGTGACAAGCAAAAGTTTGTCTTTTTCCTGGGGGCTGAGCTGCATGATGCCGTTCTACTTTTCGATTTTGACCTTGCGAAGGCTGAGGTCGTGTTCAAACTGAACCGTTGGTCCTCAGTGGATCTTCCTGCAACGGCCAGACCCTGGGGATTCGAGGCTGAGCAAGGCCTCTAACGTGACGGGTTTGAGCCCAAATTCTGCTGAACCAGAACCGGGCATCCCTGCTTGAAAATCCGCTGTAACGAGCGATCAGCCCCTGCGGAAGCAAACCACAGTGCATTATTCCCTCGAGCCCATCTCGTTCGCGCTGAATTTCTTTCACCAGAGCCTTCATTCGTTCTGATTGAAGTGGGAAGGGTGCCGCCCAGATCAACGTGCCATAGACGGGCTTCTGATTCAGGCCATGTAGGCCTTGCAAGGCCTCATCATTGATCTCAAGCCTGTCGACGAGCTCCCAATGCTCTCCTCGAGATGTTCGGCGTTGAAGTTGAATGCTTGATCTCCAGCATCCCTGGCCCAATGTTTCCTGGGAGGCGGTTCGCCCGAGGCGCACGATTTCTGCACTCAGAAATGACCCGTTCAACGGCAAGCTGACACTCAGATTCTGTTCAAACAATGCGTCGGCATAAAGCACGAGTTCCTGGGGTAGCCACTCCAAATCGCAGTTCGAATCGAGTAAAGCATTCACGTTTTGTCGTGCCCAGGTTCCTTTGGGATTCACTTGGCTTCGTCCAACAGATCCGTAGACCTTCTGTGCAGCCACACTGGTGATCAGGCTTTGGCTGTTCGGTTGCATGTTCAGATTGATGCTCAATTGATCCCCTCCAATCAGACCGCCAGCGGTGTGAAGGAGCGGTAGCTCGCAGCGTCCGTTCTTTCCTTGTTCGGCACGCATCAATTTCAGGGGTGCTGTGCAGCCTCCTTGATGACAAGTGCTATTGCTGT
>WTGE01000147.1:0-1680 GCA_011525445.1 Synechococcus sp. CO36386bin_37 | reverse complement strand
TGATGACAAGTGCTATTGCTGTTGGCGTGGAACTGCAGGTTGCAGGTGCCATGCCAGGGATCCAGTCGGTGCATGCCTACACGCTTAATCCCAACGCTCCGGTTCTCTGTAGCAAGGACTACGTGACGATGGCGCCGAGCCTGGGCAGTCTCTTCTGCATGGTCCCTTGGTTTATCAACATTTGACTGCCGGCTTGATCGTTTTGGACCATCGCCTTGTGGCTGATGACGTCTTGAGTGGAACCATGGGCTTCGTGATGGAATTACCACTCAGTGCAACTGAGCGCACGGTGTTACGAGCACGTCGCCGAACAGGCTGTGGCCGAGATGTGTTGTTGCAGTTGCCGAGAGAGGGAGCTCTGCAGCCCGGTGAACGCCTCACCGATTCACAAGAACAGGTTGAGGTTCGGGTCACAGCCGCCTCTGAGGCGTTGTTGCGGGTGGAGGCAGAGACGCCATTGGCATTACTCACGGCCGCTTATCACCTCGGGAATCGTCATGTCGCCCTGGAGCTTCATGAACATGAGTTGTTGCTGCTGGATGATTCAGTGCTCGCCTCCATGCTTGAGAGCCGCGGGCTGATGGTGACCCGTTGTGTGCGCCCATTCATGCCCGAGGGTGGTGCTTATCACCACCACCATCACCGTTGATGACATCACTGGCTTTGCTGCAGTTGGTCAGTCCTGCCTTGCCCGTGGGTGCATTCAGTTATTCCGAGGGTCTGGAAGTCTTGATCCAACAGGGGTGCTTGACCACTGAATCGGCGCTTCAGGAGTGGCTTGAGGCTGAACTTCAGAGAGGTGGGTTGAGGTTTGAAGCGGCGGCACTGTCACCCTTGCATCTGCTGCTTCAACGTTGGGTCGAAGCGAAAGGAGAGGTGCCAACCGAATTGATTTCCCTCAATGGTTGGTTGCTGGCGTTAAGGGAGGCAAGGGAAGTGCGTGCCCAGCAAATTCAGATGGGGGAATCGCTCCTTGAGCTGTTGACCGATCTTGGCCATCCTCTACCTAACCCAGCTGCTTTGGCTTGGCCAGCGGCCTGGGCTTGGGCCTCCTTGTCGCTCAAGATTCCGAAGCCCGAGATGGTTGAGGGCTATCTCTATGGCTGGGTTGCCAATCAACTCAGCGCGGCCGTGCGGTTGGTGCCCTTGGGCCCCACCACGGCTCAGAGGATTCAGCTTCGTCTCGCGACGATGATTTGCGCGCAAGCCCAAGAGTTGATTGATCAAGATCCGATGCTGCTTTGGAGTGGCGGTGCCGGTGCAGGTCTTGCGCAGTTGGCTCATGCTGAGTTGTATAGCCGCTTGTTTCGGAGCTGATGGACAGCAAACTCAGGCTTGGAGTCGCCGGTCCAGTCGGCTCAGGAAAGACCGCTTTGGTGGAAGCGCTGTGCAGGCGATTGCGTGATCGCCTGCAGTTGGCGGTTGTCACCAATGACATCTACACGCAGGAGGATGCTCAGTTTTTGACGCGTGTCGGAGCCTTGGAACCTGCGCGGATCCGTGGTGTTGAGACTGGAGGCTGTCCTCATACAGCAATTCGCGAGGATTGCTCCATCAATCGTGCAGCGGTGAGTGAACTGGAGCGTCAGTTCCCCGAGCTGGATGTGGTGATGGTTGAGAGCGGTGGTGACAATCTCGCGGCCAGTTTTAGTCCCGAATTGGTTGATCTCTGTATCTACG
>WTGE01000152.1 GCA_011525445.1 Synechococcus sp. CO36386bin_37 | reverse complement strand
CCCATTAATCGCCTTGAAGTTTCAGAAGCAAGGCACCGCCAGCGAGGCCAACGGGAATCAACACCCAGAACACGACAGCAATTCCGAAAATTTCTGAGGCCATGAAAAGGTCTTCACAATCAACATCTATTTAACGATCTTTCTCGCCGATTTCGGAGCATCGTCGCAACACGATGCCGAGGGGTGCATTGGTCCGCACCTGCCCCGCCATCACTCCGCTGTGCGAAGCGGTGTAACCGCCACAACGCAGAGCGTGCAGCAACGCGTCAATCGGAGGAGGTCCCTTCAGCTGAAGACGTCTGGCCAGCTCAGCGGTGGACCAGCAACAGGCCGGCTGCCCCTGATCCGCCACGAGGCCCTCCAACAGCCGACGACTACGGAGTGCCAGGGTTGAGTCCTGACCTTGATTCAACTCCGCGCGTCTTGCTGCATCCATCCCGTCACTGATGGCCAGGAGTCCATGGATCAGGTCGGGATCCTGGAGAGGACCAATCCACAGAGGACCACTCACAGCCCAGCGTCCACAGCCATCCGTACAGGCGCAGGGTCTCCAGCCCTGCAGATGCAACATCGCTTGAACAGCCTGATCACCGCAGCGCTCACAACGCGCCACAAATCCCAGCTGCTCCTCCTCACCAGAACGGATCCGCTGACGAAAGCGAACCGCAACGCGAAAGGTGCGACCGTCGCTGTAATTGAACAAGGGCTCAAGACCACGGCCCAGCAGCCAGGCCTCACGGGCCAGAGCAGCCAATTGCAAACGCAACGCCAATTCCCATGAGGACGGATGTGCACGAGCCGCTGCACCGAACCGACGAACAGCCGCGAACCGATCGTGTCCCGTCGGCGAGCGACCATCGGTACTCGCAAGCAACAACACGCCTCCAAAGCGCATGGCCTGAAGGGTGGACTGCAGCAAAACATTGGGACAACCAAAGGCATCGAGATCGATCAGATCGAAAAAACGATGCTGCAGATGGGCCTCACGCAGGAGACGCTCCGCCGGCTGATGGCTTCTGGTCAGACTGAGTCCTTCACAGACCTGCAATGGTTCGAGATTGGCCTCCAACAAGGGCGCCCGCTCCTGGTCCGCATCGTTCACCCAAAGGTGCACAGGCTGATGTGATGACCCCCTCGCCTCCAGCCCCCATCGCAGGGCACGGATTCCACATCCAGCCATGAGATCCAGCCAGAGCAGAGGACGCTCCAGAGACCCATTGCCCAACGTTGAAGCAGCCAACAACACCGAAAGGTCCCTTGCCGGCCTGGAATCGGAACGGAAGAAACCACTCCCCAACTGCAGAGATGCCCTCCCTTCGCGATAGTGAGCGTTCAACTCCTTCAGTGGTGTGCACGCAATAGCTTTCCAGACTGCCTCTACAGGTGCCGATTGGGGCGAAAGCGCTGAATGGATGTGGGGAAATTACCGCTGTCACTGGCGCTGGCTCGGAGACCCTCAAGCACCAGCCATGGTGCTCCTGCATGGATTTGGTGCTAGCAGCAGCCATTGGCGTTACAACGCCGCCCCACTTGTGAAAGCTGGATATCAGGTCTTCGGCCTCGATTTGATCGGCTTTGGGCGCTCGGAACAACCGGGCCTTCATCGTCATCGTCGTCTGGATAATCGTTTGTGGGCGCGCCAATTGGCCGCTTTTCTGGAACAGGTGGTTCAGCAACCCGCCGTATTGGTTGGCAATTCGCTGGGAGGTCTCACCGCACTGACCACAGCAGCCTTTCGTCCTGATTTGGTGACCGCTGTGGTGGCAGCGCCACTCCCAGATCCCGCCTTGATGCAGCCCCTGCCCAGGAAGCGGTCCCGCCTGAGCCGTCGGCTCAGGAACTATTCCGTGAATTGGCTGTGCCGATTGCTGCCGCTCGAACTTCTGGTGCCTGTGATCATCCGCACCGCTTTGTTGCGAATAGGCCTCCAAGGGGCCTATTCGCAATCCATCCGCTCTGATCAAGAACTGCTTCAGATCATTGCCCGCCCGGCCAGACGCCCAACTGCAGCACGCAGTCTGCGCGCCATGAGCGTGGGCATGGCTTTACGCCCACGGGCAGCAACCGCCCCTGCTTTGCTGGAACGTTTATCCACTCTTGATCCTCCCCTGCCTCTGTTGTTGCTCTGGGGACGTGAAGATCGATTTGTGCCGTTGCTGATTGGCCAAAAACTCGAGCACCAACACCCATGGCTCAAACTTTGTGTGCTGCCCGGCAGCGGTCACTGTCCCCACGACGAAAGCCCTGAACAATTCCATCAGGAGCTTTTGAACTGGCTGGACCATACTTTGGGAACAACAAGCGCACTGGAATTGCAGCAACGGGCATGAAGCACACCCTGTCCGTCCTGGTGGAGGACGAATCCGGCGCACTCAGCCGCATCGCTGGCCTCTTCGCACGGCGTGGTTTCAATATCGACAGTCTCGCCGTAGGTCCAGCTGAAACCAACGGTCAATCGCGGCTCACCATGGTGGTGGAAGGTGATGAACAAACTCTCCAGCAGATGAACAAGCAGCTCGACAAGTTGGTGAATGTGCTGCACGTTCTCAACCTTTCCCAACTCCCTGCTGTCGAAAGAGAATTGATGCTGATGAAGGTCTCGGCACCAGCGGAGCAGCGGAGCTCGATCCTCGAACTGGTCCAGGTGTTCCGCGCCAAGGTGGTTGATGTAGCCGATGACGCTCTCACCCTCGAGGTGGTTGGAGATCCAGGCAAGTTGGTGGCTTTGGAGCGCCTGATGGCGCCCTACGGAATCCTCGAGATTGCACGCACCGGCAAAGTGGCACTTGAACGCGCACCAGGAGTGAATACAGAGCTGCTCAAAGCAGCCATCAGCGGAGGAAGGGTTCCCGCTTGATCACAGGATTCAGAGACCAGGGGTCAGCAGTTTGGCCTTAATTAATTTGTCATCCTGTTGGATGGCATCCACCACTTCCAAACCATCGATCACTCGACCAAATACGGCGTAACGGCCATCCAG
>WTGE01000053.1 GCA_011525445.1 Synechococcus sp. CO36386bin_37 | reverse complement strand
GGATCGAAGCAGCGCTGGACGCAGCCCAGCAACAGGGCAACGCGGCCGCGGCGTTCACCCGTCGCCGGATTGATCGTTGGCAGGGCGTCGTTGAAGCTTGCGGGAGCCAGCGCTGGCAGCAGTTGCTCCATCGCTTCAATTTCCGGACCAAAAAGCCGGGTCAGGCCGGAGCGGCGGGCCAAGGCTTGGAGCGGTGTGCCCGCATAGGCCCGCAACGGTTGCAGCAGGGCCCGCAGCCGCCTGGGATAGGGCAGCACCTGCAGCAGCAGCTGGCGGAAACTGATCTGCCAGCTGCTGCGGTGCTGCAGTTGGTTGAGCTTTGGCCGGGTGGCTTCAATCAGCTGGTCGTAGCGCACGCCTGACGGGCAGGCGGAGACGCAGGCGTAGCAGCCCAGGCAGGTGTCGAAATGGCTGGCGACGGTGGCGTCCAGTTCCAGTTCACCGGCTTCGATGGCCCGCAATGCATGGATGCGGCCGCGCGGCGAGTCCATCTCGCTGGCCAACACCCGGTAGCTGGCGCAGGTGGGCAAGCAGAAGCCGCAGTGCACACAGGGATCGGCGGCTCCGGGAGGCAGTCCGGGAAGCTGAGACTTTGGTTCCATCCGGTAATTGTGAACCAAGAACAGAGACTCTGTTGGGTTGTTTGTGAGGTTTAAACCCTTTGAAAATCGATTTTTGGTTGGTGTTTGTCAATGATTCGCAAATTGCCCGCTAAGCCTGCGCAAACAGCTCGCGTGTTTTCAAGAGGGGCTTAAAAGTTCTCATTTCTCTGACTTCCAAAAATGATTCAACAAGTGGGCATTGCTTTGGGTGTCTGGTGGCAATGCTTTCAAACTCTGTTTGGCTTGGCTCAAGGAAGCCATAGCAGACTTCATGAAAGATATCGATGTGGCCCGGGTGAACCTGTCGCTTGGTTAATCCCCTCTCAATTATTTTCCAGGCAGCGAGTGGTGATGACTGAGATTGATTTTTCAGTTCTTCGAATGATTCGCGAATTGCAATGCAATATGATTTGATAAATTTAGCGGAAAATATCTTATTTTGATCTGTTTGCTCTTTATTGCCATGGACGTTCGATTGTGATATGTACTGTTCAACAAAATGTTTCTTCAATTCCTGGTGGTTTAGCTCTTCCAGGGGAGTGCTTAATGATGACGTAGATGCACATTCTAATTCCTTCATGGCTTGTGAGCATTCAGCAAAGAATGCTTCGATGTAATCCTGCCCTAAAAGCCGGACCTGGCGATTCAAATGGTCGAGAACTGATTCAAAGTGAGGAGCGACTTTTTCGGGTATTCGAAGTCGCGTGGTTGTTCCAAGCGCTGGAAAGTTTCTTTGAAAAGGCATGCGCGTTAAGAGCAGTAGTCTATAAAAATGCTCTTTTCGTACATCAATTTATAGAGGTTGCGCTATGAAGCGAAGTGTGCTGAGTTAAGGAATGGTAACCAAGTTTTTAGCATAAGGTTAAATCAGGTATTTTCGCGACTTTTTGTGTGATTTCGGCGACAAATCTGTTAGCAGCCTCCATATGTGACGCTTTCTTTTTTGGCATCTGATTGGATTGATTGATTTGGGACGCATTGACGTTTGCTTTGGGACACGTTCGTTTTTTTATGTGTCCCGATTGTCTTGAACGTGTCCCGTTCGTGTGGCCCAAGTCTTTCAATTGTCCCGTGTATTTGTCCCAAGCACACAAGTGATTGTCCACTTTCTTGGATTTGAAGTATCCATTGATTTCATGTAGTGCAGCAAACATCTGTCTGGAAAAACCCTGGTTATCAAGGCATTGATGCTGTGCGTTGCTGATTTCGGCGCGCAGCGCGATTCTTTAAGTCTCCTACTTCCATGGCTAAGAAGGTCACCATTGGGCAGACAACTGCCCTGATTCCTGAAGCCGGTTCTGCGGTCCAGCCCGAATGGCTCAACGACGGGCAAAGCGGCAACACCAATTTCCCTTACTCCAGCTACAAAGCTCTGGCCACCGTCGGCGAAGTTGATGCCGATACCAAGCAGGGTCTGACCGGTTATCCCGATGGTCAGGCCGCCTGGCTTCTGGATGACGACACCGTGCGCGTTGCCTATCAGTCGGAGTCATACGCACATATCTACGGTCGCACTCCCGCACCTGAGACCTATCCACAGGTGATGGAGAGCGGTGTGACCTTCTCAGGCTCCAAGATCCACACCATCGACTACGCCCGCGATGCCTTCGCGGATTTCATGGGCAACGACTCTGCCGCCAGCGACATGGTCGAAGGCAGCGGATTCCTGTTCAACCGGGTGTTCAACCTGTTCGGCGAAGAGGTCACACCCAAAAACACCGACCCCGAGGACAAGGCGGCCAAGTGGGGAAACCAGACCCTGCCGTCCGGTGACGTTGTTGAGTTCTATGCCCCTCTGTCAGAGACGGACTTCTACTTCCACTCCTTCTGCGGAGCCTGGTACGAGCCTGCCAATCGCTATGGAGAAGGACAGGGCTTCAGTGATGACATCTGGCTGATGGCCGAAGAGTGGGACATCGGCTTCGGCAATTTCGCTCCTGGTGTCGCTGGTGAAGCAGTCGGTAACGAGACCATGGGTCTGGCGGCCATGGCCGTCGATGTTGCCAACGAAGTCGCCTATTCCGTTCCGGCCCTGGGTCAGACCGGTTACGAAAAGATCGCTCCTCTGAACACCGGCGAGAGCGACTATGTGGTGATGGTGACCTCCGGTTACAACCACGGCCTCGAGCCTGCCCCACTCAAGATCTATGTGGGTCGCAAGGGCTACGACGCAGAAGGCAATGAGATCACCGACGAGCACAGCGAGCGTGATCAATTCCTGGGCCGCAACGGCTTGCTCTGGGGTCAGCTCTACGGCCAGACCCTGAAGAACAAGCACTTCGACAAGCTGGGCATCGTCGCTGACGAAGACGGCAACGGTCGTTTCGACGACAAGGTGATGGACACCTACCTCACCACCCAGGCCAAGGCCGGTGACTC
>WTGE01000351.1 GCA_011525445.1 Synechococcus sp. CO36386bin_37 | reverse complement strand
AGCTTGAAAAATACCTCATCGCCTTCTGTGTCGTTTGGTACCACTGCATTTAGGTTCAGCACTGATTGTAAATCAAGGGATGTATTCTTCTTCGTTGCTCCGCCTTTTTGCATGGTTTTCAGGCGTTCTTCTCCCCTGCCCAGTTGTGTTGGCGAAGCAATTGGTTTGAATGTCACGTTGAACCAATTTGACTTGGTGGCCAGTGCCTCGTTGTCACGAGCCATTAACCTGAACTCTTGCTGGATCTCTGAGGTCAGTCCATGAGGTGCTGCAAGACTGAGCTCAATTGAGCCGTCTTCGGCCTGCTTGATTGTGATGCTATCCGGGTATTTTAATGATTCTGATTCTGTTGAATCCTTTCCAGGTATTAGTTGGTAAGTGAGATTGTCCCCGAACCTCAGGTCTGGATCTGTAAAGAGATTGAACGATCTTGTCAAGCGCATGCCCTCTGGCTGTTTGTCTTCTAGCCATTGAGTGATGAGTTGTGATTGATTTAAGCCGTCGACGTTGATTGTCGGTGCGTCGTTGATATTGGCAATGTCGAGTAATAGAGTCTTGTTGGCTTTTAATCCTTCTAGGTCTTCTGCGGTTAGGACGACTTCGTAGCGTCCAACAGAATCATTGTCTGGCTCTTTGGCGTCAAGAAAAATCTTGCTGGCAAAGCTATGAATGACGCTATCTGTCTGGTCTAGTTGTTTTGCCTCACGATCCATTAACCCATCTCTATTTGTCGCGTCTCCAGTGCCTAGTCCTATTACCACGCGTTTATTTGGTTCATTGACCAGTACATCAAACGTCAAGATTGGGTCTTTGGCTTTATCGCCAACTGGTGTGCCAAAAGAGCTTCCCAAGTCCGGTGCGCCGGATCCTTGTGCTCGTAATCCGCTGGAGATTGGTGTGATTGTGCGCTCGAAGCCAAATTCCTTGCTGATTTCAGCACTGTCTGCCACCAGGCTCAATGAAGGGCTCCATGTCACATCGAGGTCGACACCCACGAGGCCCTTGCGCTCTGTATTGCGAGAGTCGGTTGCTTCGACTACAACTCTTACAGCTGTTCCCGGTTTCAGCTGGTTGATTTCTGCTGGTGCGATCTTCGCTCCTAGTGATCCATCTCCCGCAATGCGATACAGAACAGGTTCAACAAGCATCTTTCCTGTTGCATCCGGAGGTACAGCTTGTTCGAGGCTCAGTGCAAGCCAATCCGGCACGGCCTCAAGGAGGATTCCTTCTTTGCGTACCGATGTAATGCTGTATCGAAGTGCGTCTCCATAAATCGTGTCTGGGTCATGAAATAGATTCCCAAGGTCAACCCGACCTGATGCATTTTGATTCAGTGAGGGTGCACCATTGATCAGCTTGCCAAGTTCGGAGAGATCTGGGTTTGCCTTCACTTCGGGTGCATCATTGATGTTCGCTATATCCATTCGCAGTCGATAAGTTGCCGTGTCGCCGGCGTTATCTACGGCTTGCCATTGAAAGGTTTTTATTCCCACATCACCATTGCCAGGTGTTCCACTCAGCACTCCTCCCGTGCTCGTTGTGGAGGGGGTGTAGGACAACCAGGCTGGTAGATCGGTTGGTGCTATTTCGTCGATGCGATCGCCAGCATCGGCATCTTTAAAAACCCCTTCTAGGTTGAGTTTCCAATCCGCTTGCCCTTGATTAATCCTGATCGTCTCCTGCCATACTCCTGCTCTCAGCAGGGTGGCATTCTCTCGGGTGACCGTTGGTGGGTCATTGATGTTCCGCACTGTGAGGCGCAGGTTTTGAATATTTGAAGCGCCTTGGAGATCTGTAGCACGAAATTGGAAAGACTGAATGCCTACGTTATCTTTCCCTTCTGGCTTGATGGTCAGAGCTGCACCTTGGATCTGTGCGAGCCCGGTAATGGATTGATGCCAGCTCTGTCCATTGTCAGTGCTGATTGAATAACTTAGGCGGTCATTATTGACCAGATCCTCATCGTCAAAGGCGGCTGCAAGGTCGATTTGGGTGGTTTCACGCAAATTTAAGGTTCGTAGAAAGGTATTGATGCCGTGTGGCGTCCATCCTTCGAGTGCTTTTGCATTAAATACAGGAGTGGCATTCACATCGCCCACCGCGAGGCTGATGCGTTGAGTGGTGATCTGCCCCAAAGGGTCTTCTGCTGTAATTTCCAGCTTGATAACGCCAACATCATTATTGGAAGGAGTTCCTTGCAGGACTCCCTGATTGTCAAGGCTCAGCCATTGAGGAAGGGATGTCCTGCTGCCATCGTTCGCAACCTGTTTGGCTGTTATCACCAGATCCTTTAGGTCATTGTCGACGTCAGTGAATCGAGTACGCAGATCCCACTTCCCTGCAGTGCCCTCATCAATCGCGGCTAGGTCTTGGGAATTGATCACACGCGGTGCATCATTAACTGCTGTGAGCAGTACCCGCACCTCTTCGATTTCGCTTGCAAGGGTTTTACCATTCTTTCCAACACTAAAAGCCTGAACTTTGAAGCTGAACGGTTTCCCAGATGAATCAACTGTTTGATCTGCGGGACCTTGCCAATACACATTGCTCCATTGGGAGTAAGGCAGGCGGAGTTTGGTGTTGAGCTGTCCCAGTTCGTCCCGATTGAGAGCCGGTGAAAAAACCTGAGTCGAATTTTCGTCACTGCCCCTGTTGGCAGCTATCAGCAGTGAGCCTTCCGGTAGGTCAGTGAGTTCAAGCTCGAGGTTCTGTCCAGCACCATTGCCACGGAGCTGGGCATTGATCACTCCCTGCAGCTTGCTGAGGAGAGGAAGAGGTGTGTCCTCGAGCCCCTCCATCACCCCACGCACTTCCAGCAGTGGGACGCGCACTACTGCATTGGCTTTGATTTTGATATCTGTTGCTTCCCCTGAACTCAGGGAGCTGCCATCCCTGGATTGCGGTGTGATTTGTATCGAAAGATCGTCGGCGATCTCGCCGAGATAGACATTGATCTTCGCTAGATCCGCCTGCGCCACGATCCAGCTGCCATCGTT
>WTGE01000321.1 GCA_011525445.1 Synechococcus sp. CO36386bin_37 | reverse complement strand
CTTTATTGGCACCTGCTCAGATCTTGCGGCTCGGGTTCAGGGCCACACGGCAGGCGCTCGGTGATCCAGCTGTGAGCAACATCTAAAACCAATACGGGACAACGGATTTAGGGAATTACCCGGGATCCAAGAGGAGATGAATGAGCAATTGACGAGATTGCTCAGGCAGCGGCGGCCACTGGGCAGCACTCCAATGCGATGGGCGACCTGCTGCTGCAGACTGAACCCAACGCGGCCAGCTGAGAAGTGAATACTGATAGATAGAGAACAACTGATCAGGCTATTTTCCGTACTGAATGGGTGTAAGAAATAGTTCCCTGGATCTTCTTGAGTTGTTCATAAGTGAATTTCAAATGATTTACTCCCCAGGGATTGTAGAGCTCAAAGCGCTTGCTAGCCGAATCATATTTAGCGACTAAATATGCATGTTTAGCGCGTGCCGATCCTAATTTCTCGCTCCACCCCGGTTCAGGATGTTCGAATTGCTTAGATTCAAATTCTTCAGGGACGCCAAAGGTCACAATCTCCTTGCTATTGACCAACTTAATGAACTCATTTTCCGTGATGCCTTCTATTTCTTTACTATCCGTTACGCTCTTATTTGAGATCTGCTTTAATGCGAGCGCTTCGCTGCCATACTCCGTCGCAAAGTAACCATTCCTTTCATTCTTATTGATTGATTTTTCCACACCACGGCCAAGGCCGCCTGATTCATTGCTTTGAGCGTAGGCTTTTTCCATCAGTGCTACCCAAAGCACATTATTTTTGGATTGAACATCTTGCCCCTCGTTTGCAAAGCTAAACTTGCCTGCTTCTGTTGTTGGCAAAAACCTATCAACCGTGACGTAATCAGCCTTACCGTCCTTGAAGATGCGGACACTCCATGTTCCATCTCCATTCTCTTGGAATGCATCTTTGATACTCTGTTTATTTTTCTGGGCAAGACCTGCCATGGCGGCGATTAAATAGCAATTTGAAGCGGTTCCTTGCTTGGCATCGTCTCTTGAGGGCTCACCATTGAACAATGTGCCTTTTGATTCCCTGTAAGAGAGCTTCAAGCTTGAAAGAGTTGCGGGACGGTCAGTACCAAAGTAGTGCTTCCCTATAAGCAAGTGGAGCTGCTGCGTGCTGCTACCACTTTTTAGGTTCCCAAGGAAGTCTCGCTTACTATCACTTCCTGTATACCACTTGTTACTTTTGTCCTCAAAGATCACTTTTTTAAAAAGCTGCCGAACATCTTGGCGAGTATTTTCCTTGGCTATAGGGTCATGAAAGAACTTTCGCAAGTCTTGCAGTTGCTGCTCGCTGACATGCCCGTTATCCCCTGCACTTTTCAGGATGCCGATTTTATCTTCCCTAGAGAAGGTGTCGTCTTCTTTTATGGAATTAAGGATGGCATTTTTTACACTACTGTCTTTAATTAGTGAATTTAATTTTTGCTGTTTCAGACCACCGAGGCCTTCAATTGTCAGCCTATAACTTGTATCTGCAGCTCCTTCTGCTGTGAAGGCCCGGACAAAGTAATCGCCCTTTTGAAGCTGAACCTTCAGGCTTTCAATGCTCTCACCCTTATTCAAAGAGCTTTGAACAAGCTCACCATTGCGATTGTAAATCTGGATATTAGTATCATGCTTAAAATTATCTGCCTTGATGAGGTATTGACCTTGTTTTACAGCTGTGAACTTAAAGAAATCGCTACTTGTTGTTGGATCTCTGTAGCCATCATTTTTTCCAAGCGAGCCATTGACAACCGTTTTGTCGCGAAAAGCGATTCCTCCGAGTTCTTTTGACTCCTCCATCTTCCCTCCAGCGTTGTGGTCAGTGGTAATAATTGAATTGGAATCCTGCCCCCTATTCAAAGTCTCCTTTGCCAGGAGGTTGTCGACTTCTTTCTTCTCTTCTGGCGAAGTTTCGCCTTTATTGATTACGACTTGGAACTTCTTCTCTTTCTCGCCTGGTACGTCGACCCAGTCTCTGACGATTCTTCTATCTTTTTCACCAGTAATTGTATCGTGACCATCGGCCTGACTTGCATCATGGCTATCTAAGAAGCCAGAGCTATCAACTGGATTAATTTGGTGAAGCACATGATCATTAGTGACCAGGCTGTCAATGGGACCAGAAAGGGGTTCGAGCCATTGAAATGAGAGCATCTCCGTTGGCAAGTAACCAACGAGAGCCATGTCATTTTGATTGGTTGCAACTAGATCAATAACACCTGCATCACTTGGCACTCGCCCTGGGATGCCTGTAGCTAAAGAATCAAGACTGTCGGGCTCATGACTGTCGAACATGGCTGCTTGGATGCCTGAACACCCTCACCATCCCTGCTCAATCTTTCAGCAGCTGGTAGAGACCTGGTGAGGGTTCAAGACTGTTCTGGTGAAGAGCAGGTGATGCGGTCAGGACTGGGTTTTGGCCACAAAAAAGCCCCATCTGCGCAGGAGCCAAATGGTTGTGTGTGAGGTCTTGTGGCTCAGGCTCGGGACCACGCAGCAGGAGAAAGCCCCTTCCAAAGAGAAGGCCGTAATGGACAGCTGACGCCAGTCATGGCCATCTTTGGGGCTGCACGCAGATGTCAGCCATGGCGGCAGAACTTGTTGTGGTCACAGGAGCTGGAGCCGGGATCGGTCAGGCCCTGGCCCGTGTCTTCTCAGCCGCCGGACATCCCTGCCTGCTGGTTTCCAGGCACCTCGAGGCTGATCTTGAACTGGAGGGTCAACCAGTTCTTTATCGCCAACTTGATGTCAGTGATGCCGATGAACTCGGAGACGCGATCACGGAGGCTGAAAGCCAGTACGGACCCACTGGATGTCTTATCAATAACGCTGGAATGATCCACATCGGTGGACTGGAGAGTTTGAGCCTGGCCCAAGTCGCCGAAGAGGTGGACACGATGGTCACAGGGGTGATGAACGGCATTCACCACGTGCTGCCAGGAATGCGTGAACGCAAGGCCGGCACGATCATCAACATCAGCTCGATCGGTGATCGCAA
>WTGE01000194.1 GCA_011525445.1 Synechococcus sp. CO36386bin_37 | reverse complement strand
CTTTCGGACTCGATTCATTGGCAGCAGTTCGACTTACAGCCGATCTCCAGGATTGGATGGATGAGTCATTTCCTAAAATTAAAAATCTAAATATAAGTCCTACTCTCGCTTATGATTATCCAACAATCTCAAAAATAGTTAAATATTTGGTCAATGATGCGCTTCCAAACGATTCTGAGAAGTCAACAACTTCTATCCAGAGTCAAGCGGAACCCATCGCGGTTGTAGGGATTGGTTGTCGCTTCCCTGGTGCCTCGTCCCCTGAATCCTTCTGGACGCTGCTGAATACTGCATCAACAGGAATTGTCAACTCCGCTGAAACTTCTGAACAACAAGTACCAGACCGTTTCCAAGTTCAGGTCGCAAGTCAAGTTGGTGGTTATCTCGATAATGTCGATCGTTTTGATTCAGGATTTTTCAGGATTCCAAACAAGGAAGCTGACCAAATGGATCCTCAGCAAAGAATATTACTTGAAACATCTTGGGAGGCCTTTGAAAATGCGTCGATAATGCCTGAGTCATGGTCTGGTACGCGCAGTGGAGTGTTCGTAGGGATCAGTAGTAGTGATTACGCTCAACTCAATAGAAAGAATGCAAGCAGCGTATACACCGGGACTGGTAACGCTCATAGTGTTGCTGCTAACCGACTTTCTTACATCTATGACTTGAGAGGCCCCTCGATCGCAGTTGACACGGCCTGCTCGTCTTCACTGGTTGCCATTCATTTGGCATGTCGCAGCATATCCAGTGGTGAATGTGATCGGGCCATTGCTGCAGGTGTCAATATTCTTTTGTCTCCTGAGCTGACTGATACCTTTCAACAGGCTGGCATGCTCTCTCCAGACGGTCTTTGCAAAGCATTTGATGAAGCGGCAGACGGATATGTAAGGGGAGAAGGCTGCGGAGTGCTTTTGCTTAAAAGACTCAGAGATGCTGTTAATGATTCAGACGACATTATTGGTGTCGTATCGGGATCTGCAATTACTCAGGATGGACGAAGTAATGGTCTAACAGCACCTTCTGGAGATGCTCAGCAACGTGTCATCCGAGATGCGTTGCATCAGGCCCGTCTTGAAGCCTCCGACATCAGTTACGTCGAGGCACATGGAACTGGAACATCACTTGGAGATCCGATTGAAATCAATTCATTGAGTCAGATTTTTTTCAATGATGAAGATAATCAAGCTCCCTGCTGGATTGGATCGGTTAAAACCAATATTGGACACTTAGAAGCTGCGGCAGGTGTTGCGGGAGTCATCAAGACTCTACTTGCAATTCAGCATAACTCTATCCCGTCAACTCTTAATTTTAAGTCACTGAATCCAATGATAAAGCTTGATGGATCAAGGATAAAAGTAACCACAAAAAATGTGCCTTGGTTGGATGAGTTAAAGCATGCTGGAGTTAGTTCTTTTGGATTTGGCGGTACAAATGCTCATTTGATCCTTTCATCCCCACCTATTTCTAAATCTCCTGGAGCAGTTGAAGAGTTGGTTGATCGGCCATTTCATATCTTGACACTGAATGCGCGTAGTGAAGAGGCTCTTAATCATCTTCGTTTGCGATATGCAGATTTACTTAAGTCTTCCGTGAATAGATCAGCGGATCTATCTCTTTCTGACCTTTGCTTTTCCGCTAATACAGGTCGAGCTTTACTTCCACATCGATTTGCATGGGTGGGGTCGTCAATCTCAGAGTTGGAGCAATCTCTAAGATCTATTCAAGACAATCAAAGAGCATTCACAAATACAAACTCTCAATTTTTTCAAGGTGAAGCATCAGCAGTCCTGCCCAGTGTCGCCTTTCTCTTTACAGGTCAGGGTGCCCAGTATTTAGGAATGGGGCGTGAGCTTTATGAAACCCATCCTCTTTTTGCAAATTTCGTCGATTCCGCGGATTTGTTGTTGAGCCAAGGGATCTGTGGTGATCCGCTTGGGATCTCTCTTCCTGAACTTCTCTTTGGTGATTCGTTATCTCAGCACATAGACCAATTCAACTCTCCTCTGCATCAAACGAGGTTCTCTCAGATTGCTTTGTTTGTCTTGGAGGTTGGTCTTTGCCGTCTCTGGCAAAGCTGGGGTGTTCATCCTGATTGGTTAATGGGCCACAGCGTTGGCGAACTTTCTGCTGCGTGTATTGCAGGGGTTTTCAGTTTTGAGGACGGCTTGAAGCTTGTCTCCGCAAGAGCCTCGCTGATGGGAGACGTCAAAACGCCAGGTGGAATGCTTTCTGTTTTTGCTGAGACGGATCATGTACTGCAAATTCTTCATGAGCATTCTTTGACCTTGGTTGTGGCTGCTTTTAATGGCCCAACCCATTGTGTTATTTCAGGAGATCTTCATTCGCTTGATAAGCTTGGCGCACTTCTTGATCAGGAAGGAATTGCAAGTCGCAAACTTCATGTATCACATGCATTTCATTCTCCACTAATGGAAGAGATGATTGAAAAATTTACATCAATCGCGCGGCAAATCAATTATTCCAAACCATCTATACCGATTATTTCTAATATTACCCATGAAGAAATTTTTGATGAGATAGCAACAGCAAATTATTGGTGCCGACACATCCTAGAGCCAGTTCATTTTCATCAAAGTATTGCAAAACTTATTGATAAGGGTGTGAAAACATTGATTGAAATAGGACCTAATTCAACATTGTTGAAGATGGCTCAATCATGTGTCCCTCACCAAACAGATGTTGTTCATCCATCCACGAGCCAGTTTTTATTCCTTCAAAGTCTTCACCCTAGACATTCTGATTCCCAGCAGATTCTCGAGAGTTTAGCTCTGCTTCATTGCGATGGGTATTGTATTGACTGGTCTGCTTTTGATCAGTCTTATTTACGCAATCGAGTTTCGCTTCCTACGTATCCTTGGCAACATCGAACACATTGGTTGAAAGGACTACAAACGATTCCTAGTCTTAATAGTTCACTATCGCCCGGGCCTGCAATTACAAAATTACAAATTGTTGAATGGTATTATGAGCTTTCTCAAACAATT
>WTGE01000056.1 GCA_011525445.1 Synechococcus sp. CO36386bin_37 | reverse complement strand
AAGCTCTACTGCACGAAGTGGAATATCCCCTACCCCCATAAGGCAATCGCCTGCTTTCAGACAGCAACCAACCCCCAGATCATCGATGCAGCACCCTCAGGGCCTCCGGCTTTTGAGGAGGGACGCAAGGCCTACCGCAACCGCGAATGGAGTTCAGCTCAACGCTGGTTTGAGGAAGCACTGACGATCGAACCGGATCACCCCTGGAGCTGGCTGCAGAAAGCCAACTGCCAACGGCAACGAGGCGAGACCAACCAAGCCATTGCGTCCCTGCGGCAGCTTTGCCGAAGCAATCCACGCTTCACAGATGGCTGGAAAAATCTAGGACTCCTGCTCCAGCAGGCCAATGCATTCACAGAGGCACGGGACTGCCTGGAACGCTTGGTGGCATTGGCCCCCACCCATGTTGAGAACATCGGCAACCTGTCCGATCTACTGATCAGGATGGATTCATTCGAGGACGCTGAGTCGCTGTTGCGGGCCGCCGCCCATGGTTTTGGCCAGCACCAACAAGCCAGTTCAATCTGGCTGCGGTTGGGAATGCTGCTGGAAAGGAATGGTGATGCCAATCGAGCCATCAAGGCCCTTCACAACGCAGCACTGCTGGATCCGCATAATCCAGACGTTCAATTGCCGTATCTGGCCCTGATGCTGAGCATTGGTCAACCAGAAGCGGCGTTGGTCAGGGTGAACCAACTGCTCGAACAACACCCAGACCACGTTGATGGTTTGCAGCGCAAGGCTGAAATTCTTCAATGCATTGGCCAGAACGAGGCATCACTCGCCGTTTGCAGGCAAGCCCGCGAACTGGATCCAGAACGCATCGACCTGCAGCTGATGGAGCTGTATGCCTGCCACTCCCTCTGCGACTGGAGTCAACGCGATCAACAACTGAAAGCGCTTGAGATCGCTCTCCAACAACGATCGGAGCCGGGGCAGCCAATCCATCAACCTGAACCCACGGCCTTACCTCCCTTTGGTCTCTTAACACTGCCTTTGTCAACCGAAATCGTCACCCGAGAAATCGATCGCTGGGTGCTGACCCATCGTCCGCACAATGGCAACGAACGCAAAACGCCTTCCATTCAGAGGGTGCATCACGGGAATGGCCGGCTGCGCATCGGCTACCTCTCCGCCGACTATCGCACGCATGCAATGGGACTGCTGCTTGAGGGGTTATTCGATGCTCACGATCCGGAACAGGCTGAGGTGTTTGCCTACTCCCTCAGCCCGATTCGGGATTCATTAACCGATCACTACCGCAGCAGCGCTGATCATTTCCATGATCTGAGCCAAACCAGCGACTTCCAAGCCCTGAAACGAATCGAAGCCGATTCTCTTGATGTGTTGGTTGACCTCAGCGGACTGACGACGTTCTCCAGACCCACGATTCTTGGCGCCCATCCCGTTGAACTGCAAGTGGGGTATCTGGGTTTTCCCGGTAGCCAGGGTCACCACCTCGTTGACGCCATTCTGGCTGATCGAGAGCTGATTCCTCAGGAGTTGGAGGGCAACTACTGCGAGGATGTTCTGCGCCTTCCCTCTGCCTGGAGTACGCGTTTCCGCCAACCCAAGCCTGGCATCACACGCAGCAGTCTGGGATTACCGGAGACAGGGACCTTATTTTGCTGCTTCAATCGGGCCGAAAAAATCACACCCACGATCGCCAAAACCTGGATGGCCATCCTGCGTGAGGTTCATGGCAGTTGGCTGTGGTTAGCTCTGAAACCAGATGCACTCAAGCGTTTCCAACATTTCGCACAACAGCAGGGCGTTGCACCGGAACGACTCCTGATCGCTCCGTATCAACAACCGATCGAACGCTTCATCGCTGCCATGGCCTGCGCTGACCTCTTCCTCGACACGCCGGACTTCAATGCTGGTGCCATTGGAGCGTTGGCAATCAATGCCGCACTCCCGGTTCTCACCTGTGCTGGAGAAACCTTCACATCGCGCATGGCGGCCAGCCTCTGCAAAGCCGCCACCCTTGATGCGCTGGTGATGCAAGACCTGATCAGCTACCAGAACCGAGCAATTGAACTGGGATGCGATCACGATGAGTTGCAGCAGCTCAAACAGAAACTATCGGCAGCACCCAACGCGCTACCCCTGTTTCAGCAAAAGAATTGGGCTGACAATCTCTGCAAGATGCTTCGGAACAAGACAATAAACGAGATTGATTGAGACTGAATGGTGAATCAAATCACCCGATCGCAACAAAAAACAAAGTTGACAAATCAATGCATACAGATGATTTAAAGAAGCCCATACGCCTCCAAATCATTGAGAACATGCGTAATGCGTCAATCTTTAATCAATGCATCGATGTATCAATACGTACTAAAACCACCGACCCACGAATGATAAGCTAGTAACAAGGAAAAGTAAGTTCAAAAATATTAGTGTCTACCGAGCTGATAAATTTCTCTTCTTCGCTGAATCAAGTCCTTACGTATCTCAGATTGGCTCTGCAGCAATGGGCTGCTGATCCCGACCGTTTCTCCGCTGTTCTAGATAAGGCCTTCGCTGCAGCGGCCACAAGCGCTGGCGCTGATGCCCTGAGATCCCAACTGCTCGGTCCTGGACTACAGATCCCCTTCAGCGTCCTGCAAGCAGACCAGCTCAATGGTCTCAGCGCTGCTTACACAGCCTCCGATCCCAACGGATCAGAGCGGATTTATCTCAATGCCGCCTGGCTGGGCACCGCCTCAGAAGCTGAGCTGGAAGCCGTGTTGCTGGAGGAGATCGGCCATGCCATCGATCAACGCCTCAATGCCAGCCAGGATTCAGCAGGAGATGAGGGAGCGATCTTTTCAGCCCTCATCCGAGGGGTGGACATCTCCCCATTTGAAACAGGCCAAAACGACCACTACACCCTCCTGATTGACGGTCAACCCACTGCCGTTGAAGCAGCTGCCCCCAGCGCCAGCGGTAGCCCAACCCTTGCCCCTGTTCAAGAAGACAGCAGCGATCCAGCCGGTGACACCGTTGCCAATCTCTTTGCACCCTCC
>WTGE01000148.1 GCA_011525445.1 Synechococcus sp. CO36386bin_37 | reverse complement strand
GCGAGTTCTGCTAGCTGTTGATATCCCTCGGATGTGCCAACACGACGACTCATCAATTGTTTTGCGACGAGGCCGCTGGTGGCCAGCGCTAATACAAAGCCGCTCGTCAGCGCCATCCCCATGGCCATCCCGGCATCAGTCTTCGCTTGCCGTTGTCTACGCCTGGAGATGGTGCCCGGTTTCATGTCATTCGCAACTCGCCAACTGATTGGATTCGCCGGGTTGAGCGCGATGAAGGTCAGAAATTCCTGTTGTGGTGTTCAGGCAGGCGCTGATCCCCCAACTGGTTGAGCCCGTTTTGGTGGCCGTGGCTGTTGTGATGTCTCCCGATTGGCTGAAGGAGATCGTGTAGTGGCCGCCATTCGGTGTGGCAATGGCAGTGGCCAAAGGACCTGAGGCAATGCCAGCCTCAGTCATCACAGGTTTGATTTGAGCGATGTCATCCCAGCTCCCTGGGTTTTCAAGAAACTCTTCCTGGTAGGCCTGGATGCTGGCCATGATTGTCATGATCTGGCTGGAGGCATCACTTTGGCGAGCGCGATGCACAGCGTTGATGTAATTGGGTAGCCCGAGTGTCGAGAGAATGCCGACGATGGCCACAGCAATCATTAGTTCCGACAAAGTGAAGCCGGAATTAACTAATGCTGCAGCGGTTGCGCGGGGAGTCACCCTAGTTAGTAAGAGTTGAGATAAAGGGATGCTGAATTAGAGGCAATTCGGAATCTTTTCCTCATCGAGCAGCGACTGCATACGGACCTTGCCAGTGGTGAAGTTCGCGCAGCCTTTCAATGTCTTGCTTTTCAACCCAGCATCATTGTTGTTGCCTACAGCTGTAATCATGTAAATCGGGCTACTCCATTGGCCTGAGTAATTGAATAAAGTGGTCTCATTCTCTGGAGTTCCGTACCGCGCGTTCATGTCTGGGGCAGCTGTTTGCGGTTCTGCGCCATCTTCAACAAATTGAGCTTGTGCTTGCTTCAAGCCCGATGCAATCGTTTGCTTGGCTTCACTCGCTTTGGCCTTGTCGGACTGACTGAGGAAATTAGGCAGAGCAACGGCACTGAGGATCCCAACGATGGCGAGGGTCACCATCAACTCCGTGAGAGTGAAGCCATCGGTGGTGTTCTGAGCAGCATGCCTACTGCTGAGTTGCAGTTTGATCAGTTGAGAAAGACGGCTAGTAGGTGTCATGGACTTCAACTCAGGGAACCTTGCCCCAGATTTAAGCAGATTCTCATTTGATCGCCAGGCCTATTCCTCAAGGCTCTGGGTTGGTGAGCTTCAGTTTTTCAATTGGCTCCATGCATGTCTCGCTTTCGTTGGTGGTTGCCCCTGCCTTGACGAACTTGTGGTTGGCATCCGGTAGGCAAAAGTCGCAGGTGCCAAATCACATCAAACTCTTGTGAGGCCGACAGGTTTTGGTCTTTGGTGTGCTCGCAGTGCAGCCCTGCAATGCAGCGAATTTGGCCTGGCCGGCTTTTGGGGCATGGCTTAGAAACAGTCCCATGGGATCCACTTGGTTGCGGCGTTTCTGGATCTGGCGTCCCAGGTCCCTCTCGGCTCGCTTGGCTCGCGTTGGCCTGTGGGTGCTGCTTTTTTATCTTCTGGTTGCTCTGATCAGCCCCCTGCTGTTTGGCATTGGCCTGCTGCCAGATGTGAACACCGGCCTGGAGAACGAGATCAATGCGCCGCCGTCGCTGGAGCACTGGTGCGGCACCAATCGTTTGGGCCAAGACGTTTGCGCGCGCACGATTGCTGGAGCCGGTGTTGCTCTCAAGGTGGTGGTGCTGGCACTCACCCTTGCGCTGATTGTTGGAGTCCCGCTGGGGATGCTCAGCGGTTATTTCGGTGGGCCGGTGGATCGGGCGTTGGTGCTGTTGATGGACACGGTCTATTCCCTCCCGGTGGTGTTGCTGGCAGTGGTGATGGCGTTTCTTTTGGGGCAGGGTCTGCTCAATGCAGCTGCTGCGTTGTGCGTTGTCTATGTGCCGCAGTACTTCCGCGTGGTGCGCAATCAAACGGCGTCGGTGAAGGCTGAGCTGTTTGTAGAAGCGGCTCAGAGCCTGGGGGCTGGGCCGGTTTGGATCATGCGCAAATACCTGTTCCGCAACGTGATCACCTCGGTGCCGGTGGTGCTCACCATGAATGCGGCTGATTCGGTGTTGATGCTCGGCAGCCTTGGCTTTCTGGGCCTGGGGTTGCCGGCTGTGGTGCCGGAATGGGGCGCTGAGCTCAAGCAGGCGCTAACCGCCTTGCCCACCGGGATTTGGTGGACAGCGCTTTATCCGGGGCTGGCGATGTTCATCCTTGTGTTGGCGCTTTCTTTCATCGGCGAAGGCCTTGATGCCTGGGTCAGCGGCGATGAAGCCAGGCCCTGAAGCTCTAAAGGCAGCAGGCTTCTGTTGAACCAGGTTTCAGCTCTGGCTGGCCTGATCAGCCGCAGCAGCACCGGGCCCAACGCGCACAGCTCAAAGGGGGCGCGGCGCACCGGCCAGCAACCCGAATTTCCATAGAGGCGCTGCTGCAGCCAGTGCTGTTGCTCTGCGTTGAGGTGTTTCCAGCGCATGCCGATGTGTTGGCCATCTCGGCAGGCCAGCTCGAGAGGCAAACCCCAGTGTTGATCTGGGACTTGGCTGTCAGTCAGGCGTGCCTCGATTCCGGCTTCGCTCAGGGCAGTGATGGTGCCCCAGCTCTGAGCGCTGCCCACCGCAAACCAGGGCACGGCGCTGGCACCGGGCCGATCCCAACAGCAGCGCAGCGACAGTCCCAGCAGCAAGCTGCTGCTGGCTAGCCAAAACAGCGTTAGCCCCAATGGTGCAGTTGGCGGCGGCCAGCGCAGCAGGCCAATCAAGGTCAGCCCTTGCACCGCTAGCAGGGCCACTAATGGCATCACCAAACCTGGCTCTGCCCCCCGCGCCGGACATGGTGCTTTGGGGGTAACGCGGAAGCGCTTGGGCTTGTGAATGATGGTGCTGAGCACAGCTCCCACCAAGGGCACCAGGAAAATCCAGCGGTAGAGC
>WTGE01000177.1 GCA_011525445.1 Synechococcus sp. CO36386bin_37 | reverse complement strand
CCTCCAGCACCAGTGGTGACTTCCTGATGGCCGAAGACGTGGTCTTCGGCCATCAGGAAGTGACCACTGGTGCTGGAGGAGACATCCAACAGGTCGCGTCCATGGCGCGGCAAATGGTCACCCGCCTCGGCATGAGCGATCTGGGTCCTGTCGCCCTTGAAGGCGGCAATCAGGAAGTATTCCTGGGGAGAGACTTGATGTCGCGCAGTGACATTTCCGAGTCAATCTCTCAGCAGATTGATGAACAAGTTCGCAGCATGGTGAAGCGCTGTTATGACGAAACTGTCGAGCTGGTTGCAGCCAACCGCGAAGCGATGGATCGTCTTGTTGAACTGCTAATTGAAAAAGAAACCATGGATGGTGGTGAATTTTCTGCCGTTCTGGCCGAATTCACCGACGTACCGGATAAAGATCGCACCGTCGTGACCCTTGATTAATTAACCATTTTGGTCAAGCAGACTCGATTAATCTATGTTGATCGAGTCTGCTCCGCAGTGTTATGCGATAACAGAAAGAGTTATGAATCCCATGGAAATTTGCATTATTTCCATGGGAATAATTAAATCTACAGCGACTAGCATTTCACCACAAATCCTCAAACAGTTTGTAGATTAAATCATATTTTATTGCAGGCCTACAGATGAATGGAAAGGCCAGCAAAGCAAATCTTACAAACAGTCCAAGGATACGTGGAAGCAATTAAAGGAGATGAAGTAGCTTCTTCCCTTAAAACTAAATCATTTCGATAGTTTTTTATCAACATTTTTACGACGTCGACAGCGTTCTGAACAATACACCACAGTTTCCCAATTGTTTCTCCACGCTTTTCTCCACTGGAAGGGCCGCAAGCAAATGGGACAGATTTTGCTTGGCAACCCTGATTTCACGCGACCGCCTGCACGGGGCGTTTGTCAATTACGGAATCAATCAGACCGTATTGAACAGCTTCCGATGGAGACATGAAGAAATCACGATCCGTGTCCTGTTGAATGCGATCGAGGGGTTGACCCGTGCGATCAGACAGCTCTTGGTTGAGGCGATCCTTCAGGAAAAGAATTTCGTCTGCCTGGATCCGAATGTCACTGGCTTGACCGCGTGCACCGCCAAGTGGCTGGTGAATCATGATGCGTGAGTGCTGCAGGCTGCTGCGTTTTCCCTTGGTTCCAGCGCAAAGCAAGAAAGCGCCCATGCTCGCAGCCAAACCAACGCAAACGGTGTGAACGTCGGGCTTGATGTGCTGCATCGTGTCAAAAATTCCCAGGCCGTCATAGACGGATCCTCCAGGGGAATTGATGTACAAGTAAATATCTTTTTCTGGATCCTCAGCTTCCAGGAACAACATCTGCGCCACGATTCTGTTGGCTGAATCGCTCGTTACCGCCTCGCCGAGAAAAATGATGCGTTCCCGCAGCAACCGCGAATAGATATCAAACGCCCTTTCCCCACGACCCGACTCCTCAATCACGATCGGAATCATTGCGTCCCTGCGAATGCGGCAATCCTAACGGCGATGTCTTCGGCGCTAAGGTCACAGCCATTACTGCGGAGAGCACGCACGTTGGCTGAGCATCACACCATTGCTGACAGCAAGCGCGCCTTTCATCAGGCCTTCCCCCACGTCATCGCTCCGCTGTACCGCCGCATTGCGGACGAGCTGCTTGTGGAGCTGCATCTGCTCAGCCACCAAGTGGCCTTCCAACCCAACGCATTGTTCGCAGTTGGACTCAACACCGTGTTCACGCGTTTCACCGAGGGATATCGCCCCGAAGCGCACACCGCTGGACTGCTCTCGGCCTTGTGCAGCAGCAACGGCTTCGATGCGGCACAGCTGAAGGATCAATCCGATCGTTGTCTCAAGGAAGCGGCCGGTCAATCCGGAGACGCCTTCGCTGCCTGGATCAAGGAACATGCGCTCGAACACGACGCCCACTACTCCAGGTTGATGGGCGTTGGCCTGCTGGCCTTGCTTGAGGCATCCGAAGCGAGCAACGCTGCACAGGATCCAGACGATCGCCGCGGCCATGCTGTGAAGCTTGCGGCTGATCTGGGTCTGCCAGCAGAGCGTGTGGACAAAGACCTCACGATCTTCTCGTCCAACAGTGAGCGGATGGAACAGGCTGTTGAACTGATGAAGGAGACCCTCGCTGCGGAGCGCCGCAAGAAGGAAAAACGTCTGGCAGAAGCCGCTCAGGGCAGCGACAGCTGACCATCCAGCCAGGACCAGTCCTGGGGGCCAAACTTGTCCCCCGTCAGCGGCGCAATCCATAGCTTGATCCGATCGGCCTGACGCACGACGGCAGGCCAACGTCCGGGCAGCAATCCCAGTTGCGTCAACGCTGCAGGTCGAAGAACGATCGACAGCCCGGCCTGATCCTTGTTCAGGGGTTCGGGTTGTCGCGCCGATGGTGGAGCACCAAGGCTGAACCGCAGGTGCGGCGTCTGATCTTGCGTCTTGAACCATGCCCACCCACCAAGCGGCGCGCGTTCGGGCTGACTCCAGACCAGGGCCTCAGCGACGGAACGACCATCCGGATTGATCAGCGCGAGCTTGCTGCGGGAGAGGCCACGTTTCTCCAGGCCAAGCGCTGTCTTTTCAAGCCCAGCCGCGACGGCAGTCGTTGGTGACGCAAGGTTCAGATCGAGTTCAAGGGCGGCTTGATAGGTGCCTCCCACAAGCCGATGCAGACGAAGGGCCATCGGTGCGTCAAGCAAGAGTCGGCGCAGTTTCGGCGTGACGCCGAAGGCAATTTCAAGGTTCTGCTTGATCAGTGGCCGTTCCAGCAGTGCACGCAACACTGGCGACGACGGATGGCTGTGCAAGTGCAGCAACGTCGTTGCATCACCGAGAGGCGTTATGGCAGAACTCTCCTGCTGCGTCAGCCGCGGTGGGGACGGTTTCAGCCGGTCCGGTGCCGATGCAAGGGGGCGTGGCGAAACGAATCCGGAAAACCGAAGGTCTTTCCCCCTCAGGGCGAGAGATAGGCAACCATGCGCCGCCGACTGAAGCAGCACGGAGGAGGCC
>WTGE01000039.1 GCA_011525445.1 Synechococcus sp. CO36386bin_37 | reverse complement strand
GTGTTTTCCAGGCCGTAGGGATTGCCAACCGCAATCGCCCAATCCCCCACCTTGAGACCGTCGGAATCGCCCAAGGGCGCAGTCGGCCAGGGCCCACGCGTTTCTAACTGCACAACTGCCAAGTCAGTCACGGAATCTTGCCCGATCACTCGGCCGCTCACCCGCCTGCCATCAGGCAACCCCACCATGAGTTGATCCGTGTTCTCCACCACGTGTGCATTGGTCAACACATAGCCCTGTTGATCGAAAATCACACCGCTTCCCTGACCACGTTCCACACGTGAACGTGGAACAAATTGCCCTTGACCTTGCAAACCAAAAAAGCGGCGCAGAAATGGGTCGGCCATGAATCCCTGGGCAAGCCCCCTGGAATCCCCTGTGCGGACGGTCCGCTGGGTTTCCAGTGTGACAACGGCCGGTCCACTACGAGCAACGGCCTGGGCAACGAAAGAAGTTGGAGCCAACACTCTTGAATTGGAAGCGGCAAACGCTCGCGGTGGTTCCACCACCATCCCTGGAACCGCCAAAGCACCAGCACACGCCAATGTGAGCAGAGGTTTAGACATCGCCATGGCCGCGATTGCATCAACTGAAGTCAGACCGTGACGGTAGGAAATTCGTCCCGACATTCCCAGCGAATTGTGCAGCGATTTCGTGACCGAATGCGACCAGCCTGCATCAACTCCACAGATTGCTTTCCTTCAAAAAGAGCGATGATGGGATAAATGGGTCAGCCCATCTCAGAGTTCTGGAGTGATCGCCATGCTCAGCAACCTGTTCCCAATCGTTTATGGATTGCTATTCATCACCCTTCTCTGGCAAGCGTTCCGCGTGATGGGACGTGGATTCAACGCTGCCGGGCAGCCCCTTCTCTCGGAGAGGAATGATCGGACCGGTCGTCGCACAATCCATCCAGAGCTTCTTGACGGAAAGGGAAGACTCACCCAGGAAGACTTATTGACGGTCCGTTTTGACAGTGAAGGTGATTTGCAGAATCCATCCACGAAGCCCGGTGAATAAGTTGGGTTAACGGCAACTGCTTGGGTTGTCCGACCGACTCGTAGAGGGGACTTCTAGGTGGATCAACGAACACGGATTGTGGCTGCGGTAATCAAATCCGTGAAACTACCGCCCCGCTTCCGCTTACGGCTGTTGAAAGAAGATCCTGTTCGACTGGAGCTCAGCCTGACCCCTGCATATGGAAAAGATCCCATACAGGTTGGCCTTGTGGAGTCGCTGGATTTAGTGGCGCGCCGCGATCGGGAGGGTCGCATTCCAAGGGATCTTCAGGGGACCTGGGACTGGACCGTGCGTCATGGAGATGTCAGCACTGGTGGCTGGAATCCCTACCTCAAAGAGGCACTGCAAACCATGTTTGAGACCGGGCTTCCCGCCATCGTTTATGAAGAGCTCACCGGCGAGGAATACCACCCTGTTGATGGTGCTCGCCACATCCGCTGACGACAGGGTTCGTCAAGTTGTGAAGCACTGCGAACAGGATGGATGATTCCTCTCTGAGCTCCGCTAAAAAGAATTTAGTTCGGCCTTAAGGTTTTCTTCATGGCCTCTATTCCCGTCCGCTTCAGCCCGTTGGTGCGTCTTTTAGCAGCCTTTGGAGCTCTCAGCAGCATCTTGCTTGTTGGAGTGATCAGCCTGTTGGTCTGACAGGAATGCACCTTTGAACGCGTTCCCAATTGATCCCTTGCTACCTGGCCTGAGAGAAAGTCTTGCGCCAGGTGCAACGGTTTTATTGCAATCACCTCCTGGTGCCGGAAAAACAACCCGAGTGCCCTTGGCGCTTCTTGGTGAAATTGCCGGCACTCAACCCATGTCGGGTCGAACACTCATGCTCGAACCGCGCCGATTAGCGGCAAGGGCGGCTGCAACCAGGATCGCCGAAAGTTTGGGTGAACCAGTCGGAGAGCGCATTGGTTATTCCGTGCGCAACGAGCAGAAACGCTCAGCGCGCACCCGGTTGGAGACCATGACAGATGGGCTTTTTCTCCGTCGACTTCAGAATGATCCTGAACTCAAAGGCATCACCTGTGTCATTTTCGATGAATTTCATGAGCGCAGTCGAGACAGTGACTTAGCGCTGGCTTTGGTTCGAGAAGCACAGGAGCTTCTCAGACCCGATCTTTGCCTCCTGCTGATGTCAGCCACCTTGGACCTCAGCAGTTTGAGTGAACAATTACCGCACGCCAAGGTGCTTGTCAGCCAAGGGAAGGCTTTCCCCGTTGAGACACAGCACCTCAGCCCTCGTCCTCAAGAACACCTCGAGGTGAGCGTTTCCAGAGCGATTGAGCAAGAGCTCAACAATCTGCTCTCAACACCTGAGCAACCACCCACAGTGTTGGTTTTCCTGCCGGGGTTACGGGAGATCGAACGGTGTCGCAAACGTCTACTTCAATCCAGAGAACTCACGCGCTGGGAGGTCCTTGCCCTGCACGGCAGGCAGTCTCTCGCAGAACAAAACCGTGCGTTGAAGCCCTGCCAGGAAAGTTGGGATGGGCGCGTGATTCTTGCCACTTCCATCGCCGAAAGCTCTCTCACCTTGAATGGAGTGCGCCTGGTGATTGATTGCGGACTCACACGCCACACTCAATTTGACCCAGGGACCGGCATGGAGGGTTTGATCACGGTGCCTGCAAGTCGGGCCAGTGCTGATCAGAGAAGGGGACGCGCTGGCCGTCAATCTGACGGGCGTTGCATCAGACTCTGGCCCCCCTCCGAACACCAACGGCGTCCTGCTCACGACACGCCAGAGTTGCTCCGTGCAGACCCTCAGCCCACCGTTCTTGATCTGGCGATTTGGGGCGCTGGTTTAGGAGAAACACTGCCCTGGCTCGAATCTCCTCCGAGAGGAGCGCTCCAAGAGGGGCGCCGGCAATTGATTGAACTTGGCGCTCTTGATGAGGAGGGTCACCCAACTGACACAGGACATCGGTTGGCTCGATTTGGTGCTCACCCGCGACTGGGGTTACTGCTGCTGCAGGCGCGGGATTGGGGACGACCACAGTTG
>WTGE01000283.1 GCA_011525445.1 Synechococcus sp. CO36386bin_37 | reverse complement strand
ATGCACAACTGTAGATGCAGGGGGGTTCTCCGAACCTGTTGAATGTTCAAGAAGTATTGGATCAGACCTGTAGGTGGTGTAGGTGGGGGACCGCAAACGGCTATTAACAACAGATAAGCTTTTATTTAAAGAGAAAGAAATAAGCCAGATCAAAATCTATGATTCGGATTAAACCGATCCTCTACTCGTTCTTGAAAAATAAAGAACCATCAATTTAACTCGTCTTTTGCAAATCAGAACGCTCCTCCGCAAGAATAGCCCCAGCAACGGGACAGACTTGCAGACAGATTCCACAATCGATGCAAGTATTGAAATCAATCCAATAGAAGTCCGTCCCTTTTTTATTTTTTCCACTACCAGGGTTAATGCAGGCAACAGGACAAGCATCAACGCAGTCAGCAACGCCCTCACAGATCTCGGTGACGATTGTGTGTGCCATACCCATTGAATGCAATCGCTGGCAATCTAAGCAGACAGCCAATCAACGGTGTCGCATCCCGACCGTTGAAGACGCAGCTCAGCTTCTTCACGATTGCGACAGGGCTGAAGATCGCATTGGGCGACCCTCCCTTTCGCGTGCCAGCTGGTCTGTTTCAACAACGCCTGTTCGAGGGATGATTTTTGGTGCCAGCAGACAAGAATGCTGGTTTCACTGCTGGGGCATTCAGAAATTGATCCTGGAAGATCACGGATATCATCGAGACAGAAACTGAAACCCACACCGCCCGCATTGTCATCGCATTCCCCGCACCGTTGCACTAGTCCGTCGTATCGACCACCGCGGGCAATCACCGTAGGTGCAGAAACTCCCTGACAGACCAGCTGGAAGACCAAGCCGTCGTAGAGCTGATGATGGGGATGAAAGGTTGGATCCAATTGCAGTGCCAGAGATTGTTGACTGGCTAAAGGACTGAGATGAACAAATAAGCGTTCTAAATTTTCAAGAACAACCTGAAAGCCAAAACTGGACTCCAACCGATGAAGAATCATCTTGGGTTCGCCGCGACAATCGAGCAATTGCACCAATCGCTCTAAGTCTTTTGCCTCCAAACCCAAAGATTCCAATCCAAGTCGGTCGTATTGAATCAAACAACGGCGAATGTCTTCACGTAACCCATCCTTGAATGGCGACAAAATCAACTCCATTAATGCTGTATGACCGATCAGAAGTTGAGGCTGATGGCCTCCCAGAATTGGTAATGCTTTCATCGCCTGCAGAAGCAATGTCAACAATTCAAGTTCCGCTGCTAAGTCCCTCACTCCGAATAACTCAACGCCACTGTGCAATTTTTCTTCGATACACAGTCCACCCTCCTCAGCAGCACGACATTCAAAGATGGTTCCACAGGCACAAAGTCTGAGAGGTCTTGGTCGATCCTTCAATCGCGTGCAAGCGGCACGGGCGATCGAAGCTGTCATCTCGGGACGCAGTCCAAGCGGATCATCGGCCACCAGCCGGACAACATCATGACTGGCGATGGCACCGCCAGCCATGAGTGTGTCGAGTCGCTCCACTTGAGGTGGAGACACCTCGTCGTATCCCCAGTTTCTGTACACCCTTGCCAGTTGTTCGCGTAGATGTTGGTTTTGCTGGACCTGTTTGGGATTCAGATCTCGTGCGCCCGTGGCGGGTTGCAGGGCCATCCAGCTTGTCAACCAAAAGGAAACTCGATCCTATGACTGCTGATCGACTCCCCCGTAGCCTTCTGGTTCAAAAGGTTTCACTTGCCCGAGTTCCTGTTGCAAGGGGAGATGGAGGTCAGGGGCCGTGGCCAGGATTCTGCCTTCAGATAAAGCAAAATCCGAAAGCTTGTAGTCACTCACTGAACCACCAGCACAGGCCACAAGAGCAGCACCTGCTGCTAAATCCCAAGGAGCCAATCCACGTTCCCAGAAGCCATCCAGCCGACCACTTGCAACGAAGGCAAGATCAACGGCGGCAGCACCGCCACGCCGCACACCTCGGCATCGATGGGTCAGCCAGCAGAATTCTGCGTAGTTGTTATCAGCACGCTCATGCCGGTCGTAGGCAAAGCCCGTGCACAACAGGCTGTGCTGAAGATCATCACAAGTGCTGGCCTGGATGACGTCATCATTCAAATAACTACCCAGGCTCGGACAACACCAGTACGTCTCATGAAGAAACGGTACGGCCACCGCACCCAGAAGCGGAAGTCCCTTCCAAATCAAGCCAACGGAGGTGGCAAAAAAGGGATAGCCGTGAGCGAAGTTTGTGGTGCCATCAAGAGGATCAACACACCAACAGAGCGATCCTGAGGCACCACTCGATCCAGACTCCTCCGCAAGAATTCCGATCTCCGGTGTGTGCCGTCTGAGGTGCTCAAGAACAACCTTTTCTGCGGCAAGGTCAGCGTTGGTCACCAAGTCGCCAACACGACCCTTGCTTTGAATGCTGCTGAGCCTGCCGTAATGCTGCATCAACACGCCTGCACCGAGATCAGCTGCAGCACGAGCAACACCTGCGAGCCGCTCCTGGTTCGAAGCGTCGAGCTCCGCTTCAAGTGCAACCTGTGAACAATCAAGCGCTTTGGCCACTACTCATCCTCCAGAGGGAGTCCAGGACGAATCTGCCCACGACCGAAATGGCGGCCGAACTGCAGTTCGTAAACCTCATCCTCATCCTGCGTGATCGCGACAAGAGGACCGACGGCTCGTGCAACACACAGCAACCCATACCCCTGATTACGGAGATCCCTGGAGAGGCCCATGGCCTCCGCCTGATCCAGTGTGCCGCTCTGAACACGAACAGCACAAGAGGTGCAACACCCGTTACGGCAGGAGAAGGGCAGTGGATCGCCTTGCTGCTCAAAGCTTTCAAGGATGTAATCACCTTCAGGGACCTGATGGGAGATCGTCCTTCCCGCCTGTGGCCAATGAATTGTGACAGTGTGAGTTGCTCTCATTTCAGGCCCTCAGGAAACGCCCTGCTACATTCTCACTTCAGCCACTGGAGAGGTGGCCGAGTGGTCGAAGGCGCAGCACTGGAAATGCTGTATAGGGGC
>WTGE01000281.1 GCA_011525445.1 Synechococcus sp. CO36386bin_37 | reverse complement strand
CATCAAAGTCGTCGGAAGACAAGACATTGATCCCATCACGAACGGCCCGTTCATCCACCCCAAGGACCATGTCTTCGAGGGCTGTTTCACCCGTCAATTGCCAGCAACGGATGGTGACGGCGTCGTGTTGGCTCACTTTCTGCGGGTGAGGTCTCCGAAATCATCGTCGTTTGGCTGCAGAAATTGCCAAACCACAGGAATTGTGAGGATGACGGCCAGGCCGATGGTGACCCAGATCGCTGTTCCGTAGTCACCCATGCCCAGATGTCAGACGCAGGGACCCTAACCAGTACAAGCGCAGGAGAAGCCCGGCGTTGACGCCGGAACCAGCGCTTCTTAACTTTGCCGGACTAACTCCAGCTGAATGCGCGGATTTCTCACGGCTGGGCTGCTGCTGTTCACGCTGGTCCCGGCAGGGGAAACCGCTGTTTTCACCGTTAAGCCAGGAACAGCTTTTTATTCCAAACCACAAGCCAAACCAGATCTGCTTCTGCAGTTGCCGGAGGTTCGAGTCCACGTCCCGCCGATGAAGGATGCCGCTGGGTTTTGTCAGTTCAAGTTGATCTACAAAATTGCCGACCGTGACAACCCAGAGCTGCCGGCCAGCGGGTGGGCCCGATGTGTCTCCACCGACCAGCTTGTCCCGAACTGACATCCGGTGAGGAAGCTTCAGCGAACCATGCCATCACTGGCAACGGCCATGGCCACAGAGCTCGATCAGACGGTGTGCGTCAATGGCACCCATCAGCCCCGCGGGCAGCGTCAAGCTCACCGACAACAACCTTGAGCTGAGGCTGGAACTGACCTCGTTCTGAAAACCCAGCGCCTGGGGCGCTGGAGGATCAGCCAAATCTCGGCGACGCGGTCGTACATGGAGTTCTACGCATCAGCTCCAGCACAGGCACCAGCCTGATCTGGCCCCAACGGCGCATTGACATCCCAGGCCTGCACTGAAGCAACCTCCCCTTTGCAAGGCGAGTCACACCTGGACACGTCCTCGCCAAAGCCTGGTCATCCTTGATCTGCAGGCTGAGGGCAGATTTGGGCCGGGGGACGAGACACCCCTCACACGCGGACCCAAGGCTTCCGGAGTACCCGGGGGCCTTTTTCATGGACACCCAAAAAGAGACCCGCGGGTCTCATCATGAAATAATTAAGCGATCCTTAAGGGCTGCTGGATGAGTCACTTCGCAAAGCAGCTCAGCGCACAGGAGATCAAGCAGGGGTACGCCTTGCTCAACCTGATGGAGCATCTGGATCGCGAAATGGATCTACTGAACCAGCAGCGCATCCGCGTCGGCCCCTCCACTCAAGAAGGTCAACGGCTCACCCAGATCAAACGGAGCCACCTGCGCAAACTTCAGACCTGCATCAGCGAGCTCAACACCAGTGGCTTCAACGACTGGTTGCTGCACCAGTAGAAAACAACGCTGCAAGGACTAATGCGGCATCGTGCCGACAACAGCGGCTTAACCCTGAGGCAGATGCAAGTGAGCTGGGCGCAAGAGACTGGCTGAAAAAGGGCAGCTTCTGCCCACCTGCGGCACAACCTCCCCCTGACGCCCCTGTGCTGTTCTGGAGTTCAACAGCATTTCGTATAGGGCTAACAAGCTGAGGAAAAACTTAGACGAGCTCTATGACGAGATGGATCCAAGCAAACGCTCATGCCCGGGCTTCCCCAGCCGACCCAAAGACAGATACAAGCTAGTGGTGGAGGGCGTTGAAAAGGATCAGCGGCAAACCAATGATAATGAAGAAGAGAAGGACAATACAAATGCCGCGAATTATGTTGATACTTTCAAGAAGTACTGCAGAACAAACACCAGGGCAGATGCCTGCTCAACATTCATCCTTGCCAAAAACGTGCGAAAAATAAAATTCTAGACATCAAACTCAAAGCGCAACTAGAGGAATAATGACTCATTTTGATAATCAAGCCAAAACAAAAAGCTCCCTGCCAGGACGACAAAAATTGAGGGTAAACTACAGGCTAAAAGTGTTCTGCACTCAACAGAAAGTAACCGCTGGCGTCTCAATTGAATGCCACATGAGTATGGATTGGAGCTGAGTTAGGCGAACCTGACAGGGGCTCTCAATTTGGGTAGAGCACGCGATACTTAGCGCTCGATACGGAACCACACAGTGGAGATCAGTTGGTTCCATTCGCTTGATTAAAACCACGCCTCGCTCACAAGGGATGGTTTTGCTCGCTCCGTGCACTACGTCTTCAACCTTCTAGCCGTCGCAGTCTGAATCCGTGAAAACTCCCAGCGAAACGTCAGAGCAAAATGAGTAATACATTGATGACTTAAGCGTCGAGAATCGAATGATGCAGGTAATTGTCCGAACGCGCGGGGCTTTGGTTGCTCGAACAGAGCGGGAAATAATCTCAGCAATCGTATGGAGTAACCCATGACAACCGAAACTCAAATGGCGCTGCTGATGCTGGTTGAACTGGTTACAGCAAACCACACAATCCCATGTTTCAACAGCGCGTCAATCACCAAAGAATCCGTTCGAGGATCCTGGCCTTGATCTCATCGGGATTCATCGCATCATCAGGCTGCCTGTAACCAATAAAGTCCCAGATCGGAACGTCCATCATCCGCGACAGATCACCAGCATCCCAACAGATCTCCCTTTGATTGCGGTGGTCGATCAGGTTGATGCGCTTGCCGTCACGAAGCACCAAGTTGAGCTCATAGCTCCAAAACATTTGTTCACGCGGAATTCGAACTTCTTCATCCAACAGCTGAATGCTGTGGATCTCAGAAAAAGGCAGCGAACGACAGAGCAGCTTTCGCAGCCACGGAAACTGATTAAGCCACCCCAGCCTTGGCAGGCCTAATCGAACTTCTGCGGCATTTGCATCAACAACAATGGAACGATTCAGCAGAACCAATGTGACGCCGCATCCCACCAGAATCTGTACAAGCATTGAGATCACCCACCATTCATCAGGACGATTGATATTGAGCTCGTCGCGCAGAAGACTGACAATCAACGCATTGCCAAAAACCAGCAACG
>WTGE01000330.1 GCA_011525445.1 Synechococcus sp. CO36386bin_37 | reverse complement strand
TGACCTTCTCGCCATGGCGGCAACCTGGCGTGCTGGGGACCCCAGCGCCAATCCCGTCTATAACGGCGACTTCGACAAGGCGCTTCGCTCGATCAGCGCACGTGGGCTCGTAATGCCCTGTGAGAGCGATCTCTACTTTCGAGTTTCCGATAACAAGCGCGAAGTGGAGTTACTCCGCAACGCTGAGCTGGCTCCCATCCAGTCCGATTACGGACACCTGGCCGGGGCTGGGCTCGACCCCTCAGCAGTCCTGTTCATCAATGGCAAGCTCTCCGAGCTGCTGGCGTCTTGAACACGGCACGGACCATCGAACCATTGGCCATCACCATCAGATCGAACCATGCGCGCCCATTACTTGCAACATGTCCCGTTTGAAGGGCTGGGGAGTATTGAGCACTGGCTCCACAGCAAGGGTTACGCCATATCAAGCACCGAATTGTTCCATTCACAGCCTCTCCCTGCCCCTGAAGC
Organism: Synechococcus sp. CO36386bin_37; assembly: GCA_011525445.1. The sequence goes on along the minus strand of WTGE01000330.1, from coordinate 2,565 downwards.
CGTTGATCTCCTTGTTGTGATGGGTGGGCCGATGAGTGTTAACGATGAAACAGACCATCCATGGCTTGCCAAAGAGAAGGAATTCATCAGACGTGCCATTGAGGCAGGGAAGCCCGTTCTTGGAATTTGTCTGGGTGCTCAACTCATTGCTGATGCGATGGGAGCCAACGTTTTCCCTAATTCAACCAAAGAAATTGGCTGGTTTCCTGTTGAAGCCGTTGCTTCGGATCGTACGTCTGTCTTTCGCTTTCCAGAGGTCAAAGAAGTCTTCCATTGGCATGGCGAAACCTTCAACCTGCCAGTAGGAGCTGTTCAACTCGCCAGGAGCAAGGCTTGTGAAAATCAGGCTTTTCAACTCGGCAACCATGTGATCGGCTTGCAATTCCACTTGGAAACAACGCCTGAATCTGCAAAAGCAATTGTTGAGCATTGCAGGGAGGAACTCGTGGAGGAGAACTACATCCAATCAGAAGCTGTGATCCTGTCCGCTCCCGAAGCGCGCTATTCATCAATCAATACCTTAATGGCAAACATTCTTGACTATTTATGCACACAACAGAGCTAAGATTCGAATCCTGAAAGACATGAAGCCTTGCCGGACAGAATCAAGGTTTACGACAGTCATTTTCATATCATCGATTACCGTTTTCCGCTAATACGAAACAATGGCTATTTGCCCAGGGAATTCACCCTTCAAGACTACAAAAAAAGACTATCAACATTTGACCTTGTTGGCGGAACGGTTGTTTCTGGATCGTTTCAGGGCTTTGACCAGGATTATCTGTTGTCGGCCTTGAAATCATCTGGCCCTGGATATGCTGGGGTCACTCAGTTGCCACATCACACACCAGACAGCACAATTATTGAGCTTGATGCGGCAGGAGTGAGAGCACTTCGATTCAACCTCTATCGCGGGGGCCCTGCAAGCCTTGCTGTGATGATTGCAATGGCGAAGCGCGTTCATGAACTCGTGAAATGGCATATTGAGTTATATCTAGATTCCACAGATCTTGAGGAGTTATCCTCGGCATTGATGGCACTACCTAGCGTCTGTATTGATCACCTGGGCATGAAACAAGCCGGTTTCCATCATCTCCTGAAGCTTGCTGAAAAGGGCCATAAAGTCAAAGCCACTGGATTTGGCCGCATCGATTTCAGCCCATCTGTAGCAATCAAAACATTGTATCGAGCCAATCCAGACTCATTACTGTTTGGCACTGATTTACCATCAACAAGAGCAGCAAAACCCTTCCAAATCAGCGATGTGAACATGATTCTCAATGCTCTAGGCCGTGAAGCTTCCAACAAAGTCTTGAAAGATAATGCGATTGCGTTTTACAAAATCCAATCCAGATAACCTCGCTGAACTCACCAATTAAGTATTACTCGCCGATGACGCGATTGCGTTCGGGTTCGGCACCACGCAGCAACACCTGAATTAAACAGGTCTAGTAGGCGACGAGGCGAGCCGTCACAACCCGGAAACACAATTCACGGTATGGAGCACAAGTCAACGGAAAGGAACAGCTTCTCAGATCCGTTTCATCACCGCAAAACGCGACGCCTGCCAGGTTCCATCTGCGGAATATTCGATCACTGAGCGTTGAAGCCGCCCGGAATCGCAGCACCAGTAACTTTCAAAGGCAAAGGTTTTGCTGATCTCATCCACCGAGGGCAGACGGGCCGCACCGTTGTCATGGAACAACACAAGCTGCTGAGTCAAGGACTGATCCACGTCTAGATCAAACTCGTCAACGACTGACTGGGGCCAGATTTGATCGGTGAACGTTCGTTGAGAGACACGCCAGGAGCCAACAAGAAAAGAAGCATTGATCAAACAATCATCAAGTGGAGCGCTCATACCATTGGCTTCTCTGATCAAGGTTCGTTGAAACACTCCCTGCGTCCGATTGAACAGGAAAACCTGTCTGTGCCTTCTCTTAGATCGGATGAATGAAAATTCAACCTTCGCGATGTCCTCCTCATCGATTGCCAGAGTCGCTGCACAAAAAGCACCACCAGGGAAATAAATATAATCTTTCGAGAATGATTGCAGTTGCAGATTGATCTCCTTAGTAGCATCTCCGCCATCAAGTGGTTGATTTACATCCCAAAGCCTCAGGCGAAAGTCAAGACATTGATCTTGTGTCGATTGCTTGAACTCCAGCCTTGATAAAGACTGAGAGATCAACATCATTCGATCGTCATAACGAGTGAAAGTTCCATTCCAGTCGCCAAGATTTTCACAAACAGCATCCCACTGCGCGTTGAAACTTGCTGCATCCATCACTGCGCCTCCTCCATCAACAGAACCACATCACGCCAGCCATCAGTTAACGCGGAATCGTTCGTAAACAAGGTTGACTTCATTACCCTGTTCGCTTCCAGGGGAGCTGTGTCAACCAACACAGAACACAGTCAGGAGCTCCACCACAAACCGTGGACGACCTGCCCAAGCCTGGACAGCCAGCCACCCTCAGGATCGAACTTAAAGTCGATCAGAAGAGCACATCCCCACGTTCCATCTCATCAGCATCATCAGCTCACCAAAGTCGCCATCACCCC
>WTGE01000216.1 GCA_011525445.1 Synechococcus sp. CO36386bin_37 | reverse complement strand
TCAAAGGCAATCAAAGTAAAATTATCAAGCTATCAGCAAACAAGAGATCAAGCAAAACAATAGATTGATTCAACTGTGATCTCGCGACCCTCAAAACATTAACCGAGGAGACATGAGACGCGTTAGAAGCACTTCTTTAGAGACAATCAAAGCTTATTTTGAGTTTAATTTTTTAAAAGACTTACATTCACTCGCAGCTGGTTTCAGTTGAACAGCGCCTTCCATCGGGCGCGTCTGAGCAAATTCCTATCAACGCTTATCCCCCACTGAGTTCCATAAGGGACTTTTTTGCTCAAAACCAGTATTCCACGTCCGCGCTCGATCATCCCGAACGAATCGGAAGCCGAATCGAGAGATGCACTAGCACCCATTGAGTGCTGCTTCACCCAGAGCCGTAGCATCCACCCGCAGGAGTAAATCACGCCCCAAACCTTCGGCATGGATGGCGGGAAGGGAAATCACTTGATCCATCGCCGTCAGTCCCAGATCTCCGAGGGGAGTGCGAGCAGGCTTCCCGCCTAGCAGCTTGGGCGCAATCACCACAGCCAACTCCTGAACACACCCCTGATGCAATGCCGCTGCTGCCAGAGCAGGCCCACATTCCCAGATCACGCGATTACAACCGCGTGCCGCTAACAACTCAAGAAGCGCAAGTGGCTCACAGACTTTCAGCCCCAGGCACTCAGGTCCGTTGGGAAACTGAGGATCAATCAAAGCTTCGGGATAAACCAGGAGTGTTGGCGCAAAGGATGTATCCCACAGCTGAGCCTCGGCAGGAAGATCAAGGCCACCGCTGAGAACCACCCTCAGCGGTTCTGGCTGTCGCAGGCCACGGCTTGTCAGCAGTGGATTATCGGCCCGCACCGTTCCACCCCCCACAATCACAGCATCCGAACCAGCACGGAGTGCATGCACCCAGCGTCGCGCAGGAGGAGAACTGATCCACTGGCTGACGCCATTGGGCAGCGCAGTGCGGCCATCCAAACTCATGGCCCATTTCAGGAGCCCCCAGGGACGACCCGTTTGAATGCGATGGATGAAGGCCCGGTTTTGCTCGGCAGCTTCTGCTTCCAGCACGCCTGTGATCACTTCTAAACCAGCGTCCCGCAACCGCTGAATCCCGCCTCCAGCCACTCTGGGATCAGGATCAGTGAGTGCCACCACCACGCGTTGGATGCCGGCCTTGATCACCGCCTCCACACAGGGTGGTGTACGACCCTGATGACAACAGGGTTCAAGCGTCACGATGATCGTTCCGCCACGCGCTCGTTCTCCAGCCTGCGCTAGCGCACCAACCTCGGCATGGGCCTGGCCGGCTTTGGAGTGATAACCCTCTCCGATCAGGGCTCCCTGGGCATCCAGAACAACAGCTCCAACCAATGGATTGGGACTGGTGTGACCATCAGCAAGCGCGGCAAGCTGGAGGGCCCGGCGCATCCAGACGATCCAACGCGCCCTGAAGTCCTGCATCAGCTGAGCGGCTGGGTCTGTACATCCCGCCATTCGCCAACCACGTAGGGAGGCACTGGCAACTCATTGAACACTCCTGGCAGGAAAAGCCTGAGAGGACGGTTGTTGCTGAGATCGTCCAAAAGAGGATCAAGGGCAAACTCAGCAGCAGCCTCCCGTCCATCCTGGGCAAGAGCCGAATTGTCGAGGGTGATGTCATCAAGAAGCCACTCTTTCACCCCCGCTTGAACAAGCAGGGATGCAGGGTGGTCAAGACGCACCTTGCCGGGATAACCCACAATCCTCAACACAACGGGATTGCCTGGATCTCCACTGCGATAAGCCACAGCCTGCCAGCTGTCATAGTCAAGGTCTCGCAGACTTTCAAGACTTCGCAACATGGGAGCGCCCGCTTCGTCGTTGTGCTGATGCACCTGAGCAAATGCCGCGTTGGGCATGAGCAAAAGCAACAGCACTGCAGCCAATACGGACAGCATGCATTGGCGCAATCCACCCATCAGGTTCAAAATCTTCTCTTCCGCCATCATCAACGCATTCTTGCGCGACTGCGATGCTTAGCCATTGTGAACCATGGATGATGAGCCTGTTGATGACTCTTGAAAGTCAAAACGAGTAGGTCTAACCCAAACATCCCCTTACCCTGGATTGACCAAAGCACGTCAACGCAGCTTACAAACCAGACATATGAGCCAAAACAATAGATTTCAAACAGTTGCCAATCGCTGATTCCGAGCTCGCAAAAACATCTACAAATAACTCAATTTTTACCAAATACACTACTAATCCGTTCAACATATTGTCGCCTTTCACTGTTCATCGCCTGCAACATCAGAGCATTGATCCTATCTCTGAGGAATTCCGAAAAGCAGCAATAAAGCCAACTCCTTGAAGCAGAAAATCCCTGAACATGAAACGGTTGGATAAAACCATGACGTCACAAAAAATTGAATCAAAGGCAAGTAACAAATCCTTGCCATCAACTTTCTTATAGTCAGTGATCCTCAAATTAACGCGTTACCTGATCAACCTTGGCAACAGAAATGAATCACGACTCAGGCCACAAGAAACAAAGGAGTGGGTACCAGGAATCAAAAAAATACAGAAACGTCACAATATTAACCGATACGAATCACAATAGCTCAGAGCTTAATTAAGCAATGAAATCAACATTCAGACCCACGACAGGATAGATTAATTTCCCAATCCAGAGCAAGAAGATTAAAGGATTGGAGTGAATTAAAGAAAAGAATATAAATTAGTTCAAACTGCAACTTCCCTGCACAAATGAAGACTCCAAGGTCAGATAATAGGATAACGATTTAAACCTCTTATCACTATAACCAATTGCATCTGATCTGATTCCAAAGCATGGCATCACTCAGATAGCAAGAGCTAACAACAATGCCTTGATGAGAGAGAAAACACTCAACTCTGAACCTCAGCCATCAGGATCATTCCCGATGCGCACCAGGAATTGTTTCCCAATTGGTGTGGGTAGCCCACAGCCCCCAAATCGCCATCGCCCGCAGGTAGTGGCAAGCCCGGAAGGTGTTCACCGCCGTGATCG
>WTGE01000134.1 GCA_011525445.1 Synechococcus sp. CO36386bin_37 | reverse complement strand
CTTTGTCCTAGCCGAATCATTCCAGACCAGAGTTCAGTGCGGAACCACAGCGGAGGGTACCAGCCGATCATTGATCAACAGCTCCTGAAGCTGATGCACCGAAAGTGCGCCGGAGCGATCGCCTGAGCCACCGACAGGGCGGCTGCAGCTCCCACTGGCTGGCCCACGTTCAACACCAACGGCTGCAACCGCGTAGCGCCATTCGCCATATGGCTAGTGCTGATTGCCTTGTCGGGTACCAGCAGATTGGCGATGACCGAACTCACCAGCGCGCCAAAAGGGATGCAGAACGGTGTGCCGGTCCAGCGGCCAAACCAGCGGCATCTGTTCGGTGCCAGGGGCCAATCCGGTACCAGATAGTGATAGCCATTGGCGAAGTTGCCCACCGCAATCGACAGCACCACCCCGGCGGAATCACGGGGGAGTGCGGCCCCCAAAGCCCCGTTAAGAAAACAGAGCCATCCAACGCACCATGAGGCGCGACCGCGACCATCCATGCCTCCAGATTCAGCAGGGCCTGAAGGTGGGCGTTTTCATTGATGATCAGAATGCAGCTGGTGTGATTGACATGCATAGCCAAAATCCCAGTCCAGAAAGCGCTTTTAGCGAGACAAGCATTCGGATCAGCGATGATGTCTGTGAAACCTTTCCTTGACTGATCACATACCAGCTCACAAAGGCCTTACTTCATGGTCAGAAAGATTCACAGCAGGGCAGCCCTCCACAGACCAAGGCGCCAGGCGCTATTCGTAGTCCTGATCACATTGGAATTCGATAACTTTGGCCTGGATGTCGAGAGCAAGTGGGAAATAAAGGCCATTAACGCTTTGCAATCGTAAGCTGAACGAAAAATACTCAAAGACATCATTCACACGCAGATCACAAATGACTTGACAAAGGCGATGACGCACTTAAGATAAAGATAGAAAAAATTTGATGATGTCACTTTTCGACAATCTCAACAAAATTGACAAAAACATTAGCAGTTTTCAATCAGCAGAATTCGGGATATGTCTGCTGACGTTTTTAGCCCATTGGCAATCAGATTCCGACAGTCACAACTTAAGCCCGAACGAATTACTTAAGAAAGCTGAGGATGATGGTTACGACTGCACAAGTTTCACCTCAATTCTCCGGCAGATCTCAAGCTACGAGTTAGGAACGGCATCGACCACCTCTCTCATCTCTTACATTCAATCAATAGCAGACAATCCAAATGGGATTAACTTATTAAGCGAACATATTGCAGATCACTTTCCCAAGTTGGAAAAGAAACTGATGGACATCGGAGCAATAGCAGCAGAAGAAAGTCAAGATCTCTCTGAAACAGCTGGAGGCATGAGCATAGGAGCAATTGCTGGAATATCAACTGGAGGTTTAGCCCTTATTGGTCTTGGTGCTGCAGGTATTCACAAGTGGCGCAAAGCTTCGGCGAAAAAAAAGACCTTATTAGAGCAGAAAGCAGAAGCCGACAGTCAAGCAGCTAAAGAAGCAGCTGATAAAGCTTACGACAAGGAAGTTGATGGTATTCTAGAAAATGCCTTTACTGAACTAGATTTCAGGGAAGGCCAAATTGTGGAAAATGCTACGAAGGGTTATGATGACCTTATGGAACATCAAGAACTGTTTGCCAAGATTTCTCATGATTTTGACTTCAAAGCTTATGCACGAGATGCAGCCATGAAGGGTAAGAGAGAGCTCGCATTTGGCGAAAGGGAGTTAGAGTTAAAATTGGCTGGAAAAATAAGAGTAGGGGGACTTAAAGATCTCAATGATTTGAGTGATGTGGAACGAAAATTATACGAAACAGCAAAAAAGAATGAAACAATTGGAATATCATTAGAGCAAAATCTGATTGAAGATCCAAGATTCAAAGATTGGGCTAAAGGAAAAATTGTTTCAGACAAGTATTATGAAACATTTGCAAACAAATTTGGAACCATTAAAGACGATGCCGAGATCAACGACATCCTTGAACAACTTCATAATGATCATCCGCAGTTTGTAAGAAATAAACTTGTAAAAGAAGAAGGGGTCCTTGAAACTGATGTCAAAACCGAAGCAGAGGGAGCAGTAGGTAAAGCAAAGACGGACCTCTTAGAGACAGCAAAGGTGGAGGAAAAAACGTTGAAAAGCGATATAGTTGAGGCAACAGATGAAGCTGCGCAAGAAGCTGAGAATGAACTACTAGAAAGCATGGGAAGTTTAGAGGATGCTGCAAAGAACGCAGCCGGCGATTTCGAAATTCTATAGTTTCAGCATATTTAACAATTAATGAATGTCCGTCTACGAATACTTTCACAATGTTCAATGCCATACACGTTCGTCACGTACAGTGCTCTCACGTCTAATTAAGATCTCTTTACGCGGCATGCCAGTGAGCCGCCTCAAGTAACAACATCCCCTGGAAAACCTCGTGTTGGTGATGTCGTACGCTGCTGTATTCCCGGCGAGAGCTGTTGACATTGCGCCGTGCCATACCAACCGTGGTGAACAGCTCAAAGTACAAAAAATCATTCATTAAGAAGCATCATCCGGCAGCCCAACATGAATAGCGACAAATTGATGAAAGATCTCAGGATTAATATATAATAATTCACCCTGAAAACAAAAAGCAGGCATCAAAAGTTGAGCATATTAAAGAAGTCAAAAACAACCTGAATCAACTAATCAAGGATCCCCTGCCGATGCATAATAAATTCGATCAAAAAACATATGAGCATATGATGAATACATAAAATAAGCTAAACAAGACTTAATTACTGTGCAAAAGTCAAAAAGAAGATAGGGCATCAGTAGCAATAGTATCAGCCTCTTGCGTAACAACATCGATATCTTCGCTAATTTTTGGAGCAACGTCAGACACCGTCGCATTGATATCATCGACAGCAATCTCAATAAGAGCATCAGAATCTGTGATGAGATCATCTGTAAGACTCTGAGTAAGTTCATCGCAATCCGTTTTTAATTGATCGGCCAGATCACCTTTCAAACTACCGGTATCATATGATTCAATATCTTTAATTTGGGATTCAGCACGCTCAATCTCATCAC
>WTGE01000390.1 GCA_011525445.1 Synechococcus sp. CO36386bin_37 | reverse complement strand
TCACTGCGCGCATCAGAGAGCAAGTCCATTTCAGATTCACCACTCCAATCACGAAAGACCAGCGTGCGAACTCTTGGACTCCCATCAAGAGCAAGAGTCGCTAACTGCAGCCAACGATCACCCGGTGCACGACCCTCACGCCGGCGGGCAGCAGACAGCAACGGTCTCCAAGGGGGAAGGGACAGAGCTGGGGCCATGTCAGTGATCACCATTAAGCCAAGGTTTGAGGAAGGCCAATGGACGATTCATTGTTTCGGAAAATCCCAGGATTCCCTTGTCACGATGCTCATAAAGTAATGATTCATCTTCTGCCAATAAGAATGTGCCACCACGCTGAGTGATATACGCATCATCGGGGACATAAGTGTTCCAGTGGGAAAGCACCTCTTTCATATTTAGAAGTCGGACAGTCGCCAATTCGAATGGCCTTTGAAATCCAGTTCCACCAGCAAAACGAAACAAAGATGAATCCTCAAACCGCGATGGTGCACTTCGATCTCCCGTATATCCCCTGAAGACCTCGGACAAAGTACCGGGCGAGCCCACTCCAGCACACATCAATAGAAGACTTGGCCAGGGACCGCCCGCAGCTTGAAGACCAGGCAAAAGACCCACATTGCGATGCAAGTCTGCGTTAGGGACAACACTTAATTTCAACCGGGGAAAGTCAGTGTATGAACAAAAGCGATTGGCACCAGCCTCGTCCCCAATGGCAATGGCCGCGGTTTTGATCCCTACATGCTCCAGGCGTGGAAGAGCTGGCACAAGTGCCTGGGCATATTCCATGGAATCAAAATCACCCAGTTGCGTGAAGAAGAGCACCAAACGCTTGGAACCTGATTCCATCTCGGGAATGGACCGGAGATGAGCGAGTAAAGCTTCTGGTGCTTTCATAGTGAGACCCCTCAGAGGAGTGACTATTGACTGGAGAGCAGAACCTTAATCAAAATCACGGCCTGAATCATCCAGCAAGGATTCGCAATGGTTCAGCACGAAACTAAGTGAAATTCTGTGAGGCTGTCCCAAAAAGTTGATTTTCTGTCTTTCCTAATTTTCGAAACACTTAGTAAGGATCACCAAGGGTGAAACAAGTTGTAGAGACTTGATTTGAATCAATCACCACCTCCAAAATCGGAGATCATGGAACGAATCGCTTCTTCAAGATCAAGTTCCTCAAGCCTCCATTGCTTCGAAGAAGTATTTGGAATATCAATCCGTTTGTAGATGTGACCATCGGTCACGAGATATTGACTGGGGTCAACCTTTGCTTTCGGGGTGACGTTCAATGAGAAGTCTCCATCAACACCCCGAATTTGGTCAGTCCACAGGCACAATCACAAGGCTTTGTCTTGGGGAGCACATCAACCGATCAAGACCTCATCACACGAGTTGACGTCTTTTTTTAGATCATGCACCCGGAGCCAGGAACTAAGAAGTGTTGCTCAGTCCTCTATGAACCCGTTTTTCAGTGTGAAAGCCCCGCGAGTTTGTCTGCTCATGCTGCTGACCATGGGTTGCCATAGTTCAGTCCATGCCAGTTGTGACATATTTTCAATAAAGCTCAATCAGATCAACGCAAATGAAAAGGAATCCCTGAAAAAAATGCGAAAAAGTTACGTCAGACAGAAATGTGGATCCCAGGCTCAATCCTGGATAGGAGGAGCAGCAGGTGCAAGACGATTTTCATACCTTAATTGCAAACTGAGTGCTCGCAACAGTGAGGCATTCAAAAGCCAATGGGCGGTTGAAGCATCTCAATGGCAAGAAAAGAGAGAACAGCTCCAGCTGGAATTTATGTCCCCAGAATGCTCTGAAGAACGAAATCTCTTCAAGCGCAGCCCTTTCGACAATTGATGCCCCATCTATCCGTATTTTGGTGATGCGCTTGTCTCAATTTCCAATAAAGAAAGCTCACTGAAAGGGACTCTTCTCCGCTGGATGGACATCAACATACAAAAAACGATTTTCATTCGAGTCTGCAGAAGCGAACATGCTGGCCTTGAGTTGGCACTGTCTGCATGAAGCGATCAGATCAGCCTGGAGCGCGCTCAGTCCACCATCGACCACTCCACAAAGCATTGACAAACACGCACAGCGCCTATAGAACATTTGTACCAGCTGAAAACATTTGGCACCAAGTTCTCCTTATGCCCCTTTCCAGGCAGAGGCATGGATGCGTGCCTCAATCCCTCCCCTGCAAACGCGATGTCACGCCCGGACTGGCTTCAGGACCCAAAAACCTCTGACACAAAGCACTTTCACCCCGATCCCAAAAGCCTCCGTTGCGATCCGCGCATCTTCGTGGATTCAGGGCGACCTCTTTCAGCTGAACCACCCCTGCTGACAACAAGATTTCATTTAAGCCAGAAGACCGCTGAGCAACTTTGGCTTGAGCTGGTCCGTGTTGGATGGAAACCCTGCGCTCCGCAGTGGAACGAGGACTCTGACTTTTGATCAACACAACACTGCTTCAGAATAAGTCGCTGATTCAGTCAAAACGGTAGTGTTTTCGAACAGGTTGATGAACATCCCAGATGCATTTCATCCCCTTCGCAAACACAACGAGATCACCCGCCTTGATGCGCACAGGTTCTCCACCCTCAGGAGTAATAGTGACATCTCCATCGATCATTAAACAGGTTTCACTCAACTCGTAGGTCCAAGGAAATGTGCTGACATCACACCCCCAAATTGGCAAATCTCGAAGGCCAAGCGCCACGATTGTGCTCTCTGGACAAGGCGACGTGACGCTGATCATTGTCAAAACGCAAAAACAGTCATTAGGCAGGCCAATTGCGTGGAGCAATGCCATCCCCTGAAAGTAAGCCACGCTGCCAACGCGAGGTCTGGCGAAGCAAAAAAGCGCTAATGGCAGCGAGACCTAAGCCAAACCAAACCACCACGTTTGATTGACCGGCCCCAATCAACACAGCAGAGAGCCAGAGGGAACCCCAGATCCAAGGCCTGATGAGTCGAATACGATTCAAGGCAACAGAGCAGCTACGGCAATGCTTTGTATGACTGTGATACCGGTCCATTAGGGCCTCCTGATCTTGACG
>WTGE01000409.1 GCA_011525445.1 Synechococcus sp. CO36386bin_37 | reverse complement strand
TCTCTGATGCGCGCAGTGAGAAGTGCTTGGAGATCGTGAGAACCCCGATGGTGGAAGTCTGCTGGTTGTTTCGAAAAGCTCGCGTTCAGTTTCGACTACGCGGAACTGCGAAACTGATGTCTCCATCCAAAGACCCTGTTGTTCTCAGTCATCTCTGGAATCGCCTCACTCCTAGTGGACGATCCGTTTGGGCCTGGCCGCATCCAGGGATGCCATTTCAAGAGGAAGGTCCCTGGGTTCAGGAGCTGCCTGATGGAACAGATGTGCCCAAGCATGTTCGGTTGGTCCGTGTTCGAGTTGATCGCGTTGAGCAGCTTGATCTCAAGCATCATCCTCACCTACGTCGCTTGTGGACCTCAGATATGAATTGGCAGGAGCAAAGGCTCAACCCTTAACCCTGTTCGTCAAGCTTCCATAGCGCAAGTCCGCCGCCTCGCCCTCGAGCCGCCAACCATCCGTCAGAACCTCGTTCGATCAGTGCAAAAAAAGGAAAGCGTTTGGGCGGCGGGATGTCCAGTTTTTTCTGAATCAGCTCAACTCCGGCAATACGAAGCGTCAATGAGTCAAAGTGAAAAATCAAGAGAGGTCGTCTTCCTTCTAACGATCCAGGTCCTTGAAATTGAAGCTCCAGCGGTCCCAAGTTAATTGCGTTTTGGAGACGCAAGTTTTGTTTTGACCCACTCGATGCAATTTTGATGTCCAGGCGGGCACGCAGGCTTCTCAATAACCAGCTGTTAAGGGCATTGGGCTTTTGCTGGCCTTTGCCCCACACCCTCTGAAGTTTCCAGGATCCCGATAGATCTGAGCTGATTAATCCTGTTCCGCTGATGCGGACAGCGTTCTCTCTGGCGGTGAGATGGTCGAAGTTCATCAATGCATCAAGGAGAGAGGAGATCGTCGAAATTAAAATCGATCAAAATTGTAAAGAACAGCTCTGTTTTGTGTTGAGTTTGACAATTTTTTGGCTGTTTCCAGGAGACATTCATGGAGTGTTTTCGAATTCTGGAAATGAGTGAGTGCTGCTACCGAAATGAGTCATCAAAAATGGTGATCCTTAAATGTATCGGGGAGAGCCAATTTTTTTGTGAAAAGGTCATTATGCCGTCTGAATTACATATTTTTGAAGCCCCTGCTGACGCAAGGCTTGAGTTTTGGCATTTGAAAGGCGGTCAACCGATGTTGCATTCCACAGCTGAGGCCAGTCAATACGCCGTTTTGTCTTCATCACAAGCGGAATAAAAGTGTAAAGATGTAATGCTCAAAACTTTGGCTATGGCCTTTTCGCTCCCTCAATCGGAACCTCTGAGCTGGGAGCAATTGCAGAAATTAGCCCCTGTGCCAGAAGAGCGATCTCAAGGACCGGCGAATTCCCAAGCTCTTCTGCGCCTGTTTGGACAATCTGAGGATCAGGTTCGGGTCACTCTGTTTCGTGACCACCATGCGTGGTGTCCTTACTGTCAAAAAATATGGTTGTGGCTTGAGTTTCGACGCGTTCCTTATCGGATCAGAAAAGTAACGATGCGATGCTATGGGCCTAAGGAGCAGTGGTTTACGGCGAAGGTCCCGTCAGGAATGCTCCCAGCTCTTGAGCTCGATGGGCGCTTGATCACAGAGAGTGATCGCATTCTTGAAGTGTTAGAGCTTGCTTTTGGCTCTTTGGGCGCTGGGATGCACAACAGTCGTGTCCGTCAGCTAAGAGATCTGGAACGTGTTCTATTTCGAACCTGGTGTCAGTGGTTGTGCACACCCAGGCTGAACAGGCATCAGGACGAACAGGCCCGTGCACAGTTTCGCAAGGTAGCTCGTCGTATGGAAGAGGCGTTGGTCCGTGGAGGTGGCGACTGGCTTGATCCAGACAATCCGTGTGGTGCACAACCTGGTACTGCGGATCTTGTCTTTGTTCCCTACGTGGAAAGGATGAACGCCTCTTTGGCCTATTTCAAGGGATTTGCTTTGCGTCAGGAGCACCCGTTGATCAACCAATGGTTTACTGCTCTTGAGCAACTTGAGACTTATCGCGGCACACAGGGTGATATTCATACACATGCCCATGATCTTCCAGCCCAAATGGGTGGGTGCTGGAGCAATGGCGCAGATCAACAATTGTCGATGGCCTACGCTGTTGATCAAGGTCAAGGTTTAGGTGAACTTGAAACAAGTTGCCCGATGTCAAGTATTGATAATGGAGTCAAGCCTTCCGCCAGGGCATTAGAGAGAGTGCTTCGTCATCGATCTGTGTTGATGGCACGTAATCCCCTTGGCTCTGCTTTCGATCAGCCGTTGCGAGCAGCTCTTACACGATTAGTTTCCGGCGTGGCTTGTCAGCCCAATCCAGAATCCGCTATAGGTCTTCGCTACCTGAGAGACAGAATCTCAGTTCCAAGAGATATGCCTTTACACAGTGCACGTCTGTTGCGGATGGCTCTTGAGTCAACAGCCGCTCTTGATGGTAATGCTCAGCCTGAAACCTTGCCGTTTGATCATCGCTTTGATCAAGATCCTCGTCCTTTTTTAAACAAGTAAGGTTTTGTTGATTTGTAATTTAAAAAGTCACTATTTTTCTCTAATCGCGATTGATCCAATGTTTGAGCTTTAAGCATGACTATTACAAGCTTATAGGATCGATTGAAAGGAAATATTGACGTGGCTTTAATCTACTTCGCGGTTTTGCCTAAGTATAGTTAGATGGCAGGTTTAAAAATCTTGAAGTGTACTGAATATATAGCGATTATGCTGATTATTGTGGATACAAGCTAATCAAAGAAGAGGTAGAAGGTCTGTCTCAAATATCGATAAGTCTCAAAATCTTGTCGCTAGGAGTTCTGGAATGGCATAAGCTAATGATATGAGTTTTTTCCATTAAGATTGGATTTATACTCGTTTTTACTACTGCATGGATTTTATATATTGAATCAATCTTTGTATTAATCTTTTTGCTCTCAGGCTGGCTTAAGGAGGCAATCAATCTTTGGGGTGGCTTGGCGCATGTTGACCATAAATTACTAATTTCTGCAAGACAAAAATGCGAATAACGATCAGATATTATTCAGTAATCTAAGC
>WTGE01000137.1 GCA_011525445.1 Synechococcus sp. CO36386bin_37 | reverse complement strand
GACCTGAGGCGTCCTGCTCGATCGCGAACAGCGCGGGAACGCCCTGACCATTTTGGTATTCCCAACGCACGGTGTGGCCCGGGCCTTTGGGGGCGATCATCACCACATCCACATCCGCTGGAGGCTTGATCAGTTCAAAGCGAATGTTGAAACCGTGGGCAAAACTCAGAACTTTGCCGGTGCTGAGGTGGGGGGCAATTTCTTTTTCGTAAACGTCTTTCTGGAACTCATCGGGTAAAAGCACCATGATCCAATCGGCCTTGGCGGACGCATCGGCCACACTCAACACCTCCAGGCCATCGGCTTTGGCTTTTTCCGCCGAGCGGCTGCCCTCATACAGACCAACCACCACATTCACACCGCTGTCCTTGAGGTTCAGGGCGTGGGCATGACCTTGGGAGCCATAACCGATGATCGCAACCGTCTTACCGCTCAGCAGTGAGAGATCAGCGTCGGAGTCGTAGAAAAGCTGGGCCATCCAGGCTTAATTGGTTTGTTAGGGATTAGCTACCTTAGATCGGCGACGGTGAGAGCCCTGCGAATTTGAACATTCCGTCGTTGTGATCGTGATCACCTCCGCCCATTTGGTCTTCAAATGAAAACGACTGGGGATTGTTGATTTTAAAATGGGTGTAATCGAAGGTTTCTTGAGCGTTAGGGATGAGATATTGACCTTGTTCAGTAATGACTAACGCCATATATATTTTCCCTCCTTCTAGTTTTAGTTCTCCGGATACTGTTGAATCGTTGATCGGATTGATAATAGGATCATTTCTATTGATGATATTCATTAAGGCGGACTCTATATAGTTCTCGTCGCCTGGAAGAAGCGTTCCTATTTGACCAGTTATAGTATCAACTTCATAAAAAAATAACTTGTTGATGGAATCAGCTGAACGTGTGTAGTCGTAGTTGAGTTCCCACTTGGTTCCCTCTAGCTTTCCGTTACTCCATCGCATATCAAGAACAGCGCCAATCGCATTAGGGACATATGGATCCTTCTGATTGAGTGGATTGACGATTTCAGAACCTGTTTTTTCTTTTACAATATTTTTGGAGGATTGACTGAGATTTGACCAAAGTGCAAGGCGAGCGAGTGACCCTCGCTCGATTTTGGGTGGTAAATAAAGTTCTGGTTCAGATGCAGCTAAAATCGTTTTACCATCTGCGACTGTCGGATCGTAATAACGTCCCATTAATTGAAATTGATAGGCTTCAGGTACAAAACCTGCACTGGGTGTAGGCAGCCAGTTGCTCGAATGTGTTGGCTGAAATTGCTGTAACTGCAATACGATATCTTCGTTTTCGTTAAGAACGAAAGAATCCAGCTGTGCCTGTCCCAGTTGAGAGACAGGATTCGTAAAGCCAAAGTTAAGCGTCTCTCCTGATTTTGTAAGGTTGATTGTCTTTCCCGGAGATCCTTCTCCACCAACCGGAACACCTCTTACTCCATCGATTCTTCCATCCCAGTTGTAATCAGGATTATAGTCTTCAGATAATTTGAAGAGAATTTCTTTTTGATTGTTTGGAATGTATTGAATTTCCGAAATATAATATGTCGTTAAGGGGCTTAATTCGCTGATCGACACAAATTCCCCTGTGTAAATTGCTGTTCCGATGGCGTTCGCATTGCTCCAATTTCCAGGTTTTGTTGTTTTTAGCCAACCTCCTTCAGTCAGTTTAGCTGTGGCGTTAAAGGGTGTGTAAAAATTATTTGATATGGAATTCTGTATCAAGAAGGGTTGAAAAGTATTGCCCTCGTTGGGCTGATAAATTGTGTATGCCCAAAATCCTTCCGCAGGCCCATAGATGATTTTGTTGTCTTGATTGGTGAGGGGCGGAAGAGTGATTGAATAATTGTAGGTTGATGTTAAAGGGTTGCCATCGCTATCAAGTTGACTTGTTGGGTAAACGGCATCGTTTGGAATATTTGCGGCACCCCCGTCCACTGCTACACCTGCACGAAGAACCAAACTTTTCCAATCAATGAGGTTAGGGTTGTTCTCTGGAGAATTGGGATAAACTCCAATGTTGAGGTTTTTGATATTCCAATTGTTGGTTTCCGCCTTGCCTTTTGCGATTTCAAAGGTCGCAGCGCTAAGAAGTTGTTGGCTAAATTCATATGCTTTTTGGAAAATAAATGCTTCACGCTCTCCCCAGTTTGTTGGAAGGGAAAAGCCTGACTCGACATTGAGTCCTATGCTTGAAAATCTTTCATTGAGAAGTTTTTTTTGGTCGTCTGAGAGTGCTGAGCTCGGTTGGTAAGCGCTGTCTGGCAGGTAACTATCTGAATTGGGTGTCTGTTGAATCTTGTTTTGGTTTCCAAGCCACGCCGCAAAACTTGGAACTGGTGATGCAACCTCAGTCGTTCGTAATGCAGGTATCGGGCTATTCTGTATTGACTGGCCTAGTGAATTGAAGAAATCAGTGACGAGAGTAGGGAGATCGCCAAATTCATCTTCCGCTTTTTCGTTGATAATGCTTTGATCAATTGGTTCTTGATATGCAATAGAGCCAGAATTCTCAAATTCATTTAAAGTTCCGATTTGAAATCCGCTCCCACTCTTACTGGGATCTCCATTGATAAACTCTCGAGTCTTCTGGAGCGAGGTGGCGCTCATGACATCGGTGCCAAACCTGCCAGTCATCCAGGCGATGGGTGTATCAACTTTGATGATATTGACTATTTTGTCGTTGATCGTTGTAGTCCAGTCGGGACTGTTGTAATAGATGCTGGAAGGGCCCGCTAAAAGATAGTAAGCACCCTGACTGAGTTCAGAATTGGTCTGGGTTCTTGGGCCGATTGATCCAACTGTACCGATGAAACTATCTAAAATTGAAATGATGTAATAATTATCGTTATTGTTTATTGGTGTTTGTAAGATTAAATCCTCTTCTCTTAGGTCGAGCCATGCGTTGATATAAAGAACTGAGGCGTCTGGTGCTGGTGCAGAATTTTTATTGAGCCAACTAGCTGCATAGGCGGGTTTGAAAATTTGATTAACAGGGGCTTGTTCGACTGTGTCTAAATTGCTTAATCGGTATGTTTCTTCTGGTGGGTATCCCCATATGACTG
>WTGE01000141.1 GCA_011525445.1 Synechococcus sp. CO36386bin_37 | reverse complement strand
TCGTCATAGCTGGCGCTATCAATGACAGGCCGAACAGGGAGAGTGAATGTGAATGAACTATCGAAGGATTCAATGTCTGTGCCGTCAGTATTTTGTAAGTGGTCTCCACCGCTTCCGTCATAGCTTTCTGATGGATCTCGGTAGCAGAAATAAAGAGTATCGCCATCGGCCGCTCCGGAATTAGCAATAATGTCTGGGTCAACCGTGACGATTAATTGACTGCCATTAATAAATATATTGTTAGTGATGGCATTGTTGATTTCTTGTGTGTGATCAGCATCCAGGTACAGCTGGAACTGGTTTCTTAATTGATCGCGATTAAACGAAGTGTTGATCTCATTTGATGTGAAGACAAGTGTTACTTTCTTTGTTGCTGCGTCATAGCTTGTACTTGGTGGCACCTGCCCTTGGAAAACGATTTGAGTGTCGAAACTCTCGACCTCTGATAGATCGGTCGCCGAGCGCAATACGCCTCCATCTGAATCTTTCTCATAGCTGATAAAGAGTGGATCTCCATTTCTGACACCGCTTGAAATGATGTTTGTGTTGTCAAGCTCCAGTTTTAAAGTATTGTCTGCGAAGTCAACAACACTGTTGATTCCGTCCGTAATCAGATTTGTTCTGGATTCATCACTGTACAGTTGAAAAGAATTAATGATATCTGTTTTGTCGACGCCAATGTCAATAGCAGCGTCGGAGAAGTTGAGCCATAATTCATTTCCATGCGTTGAACTTGTGTGATGCTTGGGAATATCATCTTGGCCTTGAATGTTAACTGTAATGTTGTCGCTACCGAGAGTGCTTCCCTGGGTATCTTCGATAGTGACTGAATACGTTAACCTAAGATGTTCTGAGCTTTTCAGAAAATCTAGTGGACATGCTCCACCCCCAACAGTTGCGCTGTATAGCCAAGTGCCATCAGAACCAATATTTAGTTGGTCAAGCGCATTCGTTATTGCTGTTTCTTGTTCGTTGGAGAGTGAACCACCTGTCCAGGTAATATCGGTTAGCTCGTGGATAAAGCTTAATTCTTGATTTGCAGGAAGGTTTATGTGTCCGGTTTGCTCAACAACAACTGTTATATCTTCTGTTTCTTGCCCATAGGCTGCGCTGTTATCTGGTTCGGTTAGATCAATGCTAAAACCGAATCCTGTTATTTGTTCAGTAGGTATTGATTCTGGATTGTTTACAGCTGTATTGACTGAATTGTTTTGCTCATCAAATCTGATAATGGATGCAGTGTCTTGGCCAAACCTGCCGTAGTAATACCAAGTTGCATCTGTGAAAAATGTGGACTGGTTCGGATTTGACATGATTGCATTCCCGACTGGGGTTGCATCCGCCTCGTCATGATCCACAAGGCTATTTGCAGTTCTTGCAATATTCCAGGTTCCTGAAGTACTTGGATTGGTTGCAATTTTTGTTGATACAAACACCGCATATTCTTTGTCTTGTTCGACATCTAAGCCTTCTGGAATGTTAACCCTCAGTTCTTGGTAATTACCCGTTGCTATTAATGTTAAAGCCTCACTTGTGAATAGTTTTTCTTCTAGGTCGAGTTGTCTGTTGGTCCAGTGCGTTCCTCCAGTCCTTGAGTCATTCGCTACGGAATAAACGAAAGCATTAAATTCCGTCGTTTGACCTGCATTTTGATTTTTCATCCAAAGCGAGAAGCTTGTTAGTTTTGCTGCATTGGATGTTGGCTTAAATGTTTGCCCAAAGGAATTGTTTGACGTGGGCCCCCAATTGCCCCAGCCGCTAAAATCACTGGATTGATTCCACGCCCCATAGCTGTTCAGCTCGCTTTCTGTGTTGTGGGCAGCTGGCAATCCCCCGCCGATCTCGGTCAATGTTGTGCTAGCCGTGAACCTTGGGACGTCTGTTCCATAACGATTTTGGAACACCCCCGATGTTTTGTCTTGGCTTGATCCTCCGTATAAAAGTTCAACTGTGGATCCAGTAGTAATTGTTCCAGTCGCAAGCTCTATTTTGACCCTGTCGGCATTACCCCACTCGTCCTCATTTTCAGCTGAGATGGAAAGAATGTCTGAGTGATTTATGGTTGTGCCATCAACAGTGATTAGAAAATTCCATTTGATGTCTGAGTCCCAGTTGTAGATAGGGTTAATGGACTCTGCGTCTAGACTCTGGGGAAATTGCAGGTAGATCTCATCGCTAGTTGTGACCTCCATAGAGGTTGCGCCTTCGGGGGATGTGTCGCTACCCCATCCAACTCTGACTCCACCGCTGTGAAGGCTTCCTGCAAAATAGTCTGTTGAGTTGTCTGATTCATCTGTAACCTTTCCAGAGATTCCAGGTTCTGAATTTGCTTCGTAAGAGATGCCGATCGCTGGATCAATATCACTTGTTTGAAGCTTCCGAGAGAGTTCAAGGATCAGCTCTTTGCCTGAAATATATGCATTGGTTACGTCGAGATCTGTGAAGATTGAGCCACTGCTTTTCCGCAACGTGAACTGCGTCTCGTCAATATCAAGGTTTTTCAGGTTCTCGTTAAACAGTACGATTATCTGGTCTCCTGCGCTGTTTGTTTTGATATGTCTGCCGTCGTTGTAGTTGTCGTCAACAGCTGGAGGTGTTGTGTCTTCTGTTGATAGCTCTGCGTGGAAACTTTTGTTGTTAATTAGCAGTACTTTCTGGTCTTCCTCAAGATTTGAGACCCTGGCTTCTTCCTCTTGGATTTCTTTTCTAAACCATTCCCCTTCATCCCCCTGGCTATCAACCCCTAGATCTGCTTCCAGCCAGTGACCAATCTCTTCAAGTACAACTGCTTGAACTTTCTCGCTTGAGCCTTTTAGCTCCTCGCTGATCAGGATGGTGTTGGCGCTGGAAATGAAGGCACCTTGAACATTCGCCTCATCGAAACTTGCCCAGTTGATCTCAGGTTTTGTCTTTCCGTTCAGGAATTGATTCAGTCTTTGAGAGACATCATCCCTATTGGCCTCATCAAAGGCTCGATCAACAGCGGCCTCAACGGTGCCCTTGGCCTCAGCTGTGCGCAGAGTGAGGCGTGCATCTACTAGTAGTTCATTGGCGCTTTCGCCCACCACCGTGGTGATGCCAGCTG